>JAHYIS010000009.1 GCA_019429385.1 ANME-2 cluster archaeon
GCAAGGTATTTTCCTGCAGGGCATTATTCATACACAGGTTCTGCCAGGGGTACGGGCGGGTTTGCCAGGGTGATACGACACCTGGGCGTGGCAGCCGGCAACAATTCTACCCGACACTGGCATATTGATTACCTGTTACCCCATACCAGGCCAAAAGGGCTGGTGCTTAGCTGCGGAGATAGTGACATTGAATGTGACATCTCAAAAGCTATCGGGCATATAACGCGGACAGTGAATGGTTTCGGATGTTCCGACTGCAGATGCATTGCTCATCTGCATTTTGAAAAAGATTTTGAAAAGCTGTTCAATATAGTGACAGATGCACATAAAATAATAAATACCATTCACAAAGTTTATTCCTTTTAACAATAATACCTATTGTGGTTACTATGAATAACATTTTGCGCAGAGGTCGACTCAACAAAGATGACCCAATCGTGCTCAGTTATCTTTCCTCCATGGATACAGACAGGCACATATTCACGGCTGACCTGCTGGTAGACACGGCACATGTAATAATGCTGGCAGAGACTGGGATTATATCCAGGGATGAATGCACTCGTATCCTTAAAGGACTGGAAAGCATCAAGGAAGAAGGTTTCGATAAACTTGACACTTCCTATGAAGATATCCATATTTCCATTGAAGCAAAGCTTATCGAAATGGTTGGCGAGGAAACAGGTGGGCGTATGCATTCAGCACGCTCGCGTAATGATGAGGTCGCTACATGTATCCGACTGGTCCTGAGAAATGAACTGCTTACCCTGTTGCACAATCTCATATCCTTCCGGAAAACAATTCTGGAAATTGCACTTGAGAACAGGGAAACCCTGATACCTGGTTTCACACACCTGCAACATGCCCAGCCCACCACTCTTGCCCACCACCTGCTCGCTCATCATGATGCCCTGGCCAGGGACTGCCAGAGAGTTATCGGGGCATACATTCGTACGAACATGTCCCCCCTTGGCTCGGCGGCTTTCGCATCAACCGGATTTGATATCGACCGTGAACGTACCCGCGAACTTCTCGGATTCCACGGCCTGGTCGAGAACTCAATGGATGCAGTAAGCACACGTGACTTTATCGTGGAATCAATTTCAGTCTTTGCTAATATCATGACCAACCTGAGCCGGTTGGCCGAGGAGATGATATTGTGGAGCAGTGAGGAATTCGGGTTTGTGGAACTGGATGACAGTTATGCATCCACGTCTTCAATAATGCCCCAGAAAAAGAACCCGGATACTGCCGAGCTGATGAGGGCAAAGACCGGAACTGTGGACGGATGCCTGATGTCTGTTCTCGCCATCACCAAAGCCCTGCCCATGAGTTATAACAGGGATCTGCAGGAAGTTACCACCCACCTGTGGCGGGCCGCCGCTGTCACCCTTGGTACCGTAAATATTGCATCTGGTATAATAAGTACCATGAAGATGAACAAAGATACACTATCAGCGTCTGCAAACACTGGTTTTTCCACTGCTACAGAACTGGCCGATACCATTGTCAGGACCACAGGGCTTCCGTTTCGGACCGCACACCAGATAGTGGGAACCATGGCAAAAGGCACCATACACACGCTGGAAGAGCTCGACAGGCTCAGTATGAAGATCATTGGCAAGAAACTGTCAGATGAAGGAATGGATGCCAAACTCTTTGAAGGGGCTCTTGATATAAAAGAGAATGTGAATCGACGGTCAGCAGTAGGCGGGCCTGCACCCCATGAAGTGAGCCGGATGATCAATGACAGGACTTATGTCCTTATGCAGGAAATTGACACGCTTATGGAGCATGTAAATGTTGTACAGGATGGTATGAAGCGGCTCGATGATGTGAAGCAGTCATACATGTGGAGATAGAACATGGTAATCGTTGAAGGTGACATTGTTTCAGCCAGGTGCGATGGCAATACTTACGAGGGGGTGCTGATGCCTTCTACTACCGGCAAAACGGTCGTGAAACTGAAAAACGGATATAATATCGGTCTTGAACCCGAAAATGTTACGCTGGAACTTATCGATAAGAAAAGTGAACTGAAAGGTCCGAAGATAGGACTGCCTGCCCCGGACCCTAAACTACCCAATATATCTATCCTTTCAACTGGCGGCACGATAGCGAGTAAGGTGGATTACCGCACAGGGGCCGTGACCAGCCAGTTCTCGGCAGAAGATATCCTGCTGGCCATCCCCGAACTTACCGAGATTGCCAATTACCATGCAAGGGTATGTTACAGTATCTTATCTGAGAACATGCGGCCCGAATACTGGGTGAAGCTTGCTGAGGAAGTGTACAATGAAATAAAAGCCGGTGCAGATGGTGTTATCATCACTCATGGCACTGATACCATGATGTACACGGCTGCAGCCATTGCTTTTATGGTCAAGACACCCGTACCCATAGTGTTCGTAGGCAGCCAGCGCAGTGCTGACCGTCCCAGCAGCGATAATGCCATGAACGCTATATGTGCGGCAAAAGTGGCGGTAAGTGATATTTCCGAGGTCACGGTGGTGATGCACGGGAGCACATCAGATGATTTCTGCCATATCCACAGGGGTGCAAAGGTCAGGAAGATGCATACCAGCAGGCGGGATGCGTTCAAGTCCATCAATGCAAGACCTGTGGGCAGGGTGGAATATCCTTCAGGAGAGATAGATACGTACCTGGACTATAAGCGGCGTGGCGAGCAGGAACTGTCTATCAATACCAATATCGAACCCAGGTGTACTCTTGTTAAATATACCACCGGCGCAAGTCCGGAGATGTTATTGTTCGCATCTGCCAACTACAAGGGCATAGTGCTGGAAGGTACGGGACTTGGGCATGTATCTACTGAATGGGTGCCGTATATTGAAAGAGCCACGCAGGCAGGAGTACCTGTGATTGTGACCAGCCAGTGTATCGATGGCAGGGTGTGCGACCGGGTGTATGATACCGGGCGGGACATCCTGAGGGCCGGTGCAATGGAGGGGGAGGATATGCTGCCGGAGGTGGCACTGGTGAAGTTGATGTGGGCGCTGGGGCAGACCGGTGATATTGATGAGGTCAAAAAGCTCATGTCTACTGATATGGCAGGTGAAATGACCAGGAGTTCCCGGACCTGGGGCGTTCATTCATAATACTTTTTGGAATTGGAGGGTTACCATGAACGACGAAACTAAAACACCAAAATTTATATTCAACTGCACAGAATGCGGGAAATGTTGCGAAAGGGACGTAATAATTTATATCGATGACATAAGGGACTGGATAGAACACGGATTGATGTATACAGTACTGCCTGTGCTGTCTATTGTGGGGGAATACGGGTCGGTCGCTATGCAGCTTGACAAGCAGACCCAGGATGAAAGGATTATCTGCGCCCTGTATGATCTTGAGAATAACTCCTGTACCCTGGAGGATAACAGGCCACTCTCCTGCCGCTCGTTCCCGCTGGGATATAATGGCAAGAATTACATTGTGGTGGATATGGACTGTCCGGGCCTGGGCCAGGGTAGTATGACCGCTGAACAACTGGCCCGTATGCGTGAGATTGCAAAATCGGATTATGAGAGCAAGCACCGGACCCAGGCAGTATTGCCAATGCTCCAGGCATTGTTCATCAAGCAGTTTTCCATGGAATCCCAGAAGGCTATGGAAAAATTGTCTCCTGAAAAGAGGGCTGAGCTTGAAAAGTTATTGAAGGAATAACAAGAAAGCATCATTCGGTCGGATGAACTGTTCTTGTGCGATCCGACCGTTCATACTGAAAGTAACTCCGCACGTCTTCGACAGGTATTGCTGAGGTTTGAAGATACATTAATAGTAACTGTGTGTGGACATAACATCAACAAACTTCCTTGCTATTATGTCCCAGGTACCTGCTCCTCTTGCCAGGGTGAAATCTCAGGCACAGGAACAAAAACAAATAATTTTTATAGATAACTGGTTCATGCGGTGTATTGTTTATGAAGACGTTAGACAGTGATGACAAAGGCATAGTAGAGCCAAACTCTGATGTGGTAGCAATGGTGCTAACAGTCATTGGTTTTATTATCTTTATCTCTCTTGTTGCCAATACCTATCATGTGTACCAGGAGAAGACGTATATTGCACAACATTATGACGATGCTGCCGGTCTGGCAGGGCTGCTCAGGAACGAGCCCCTGCTAACGGCACCAGGCAGGCCAGACCTGATAGATGCTGGCAGGGTTGAATCCCTGACACCTGGAGACATTGAATGGTTGAAGGGAAAGTACGGGACACACTATGGTTTTTCATTTAAGGTCGAAGTGCCGCCAATGTACCGTAAGGTGGTTGGAACGGCTGAAGAGCTGGGTGTATCGGCATCGGTGCCTGTGACCATCAGGTTGAACGAGGTCGATGAACTGCCCGGTACCTTGACGGTCAAAATATGGGAGAAATAACTATGGCTGATATAGTCCGTGATACCCGTGGTTTTTCCAGCTCAATTGACGCTTTACTGTTCCTGGTGCTGGTGTCGGTCAGTGCAGTACTGCTGGCTCCGGTCATGGTGGGCGGCACCCAATTGTCTGCGCTGCATGATTCGAATGTGGTAGAGCATAATTCACAGGTGCTGCTGTCACTGCAAAACGGCAGGGTGGATGATTTTTCCTATGCCGTGGGTGGTGCCCAGATGGACTACCTGGTGAACGAGACCCTTGGCCCCGGTGCTGTGGAATCAGGCATCTACCAGACTGGTAAGGAAATGGTGGCGGGACGGGAATTGAAGCACAAGACATTTGCCGACCTTGCCAGCGAATCAGTAGCCGCACAGTTCACGATATACCATGACGGCCGGAATGTCAGGCTGAACCTCCTGATGGATGAGTACAGGGCCAATATAAATGCACAGATGCAGGATTACCTTGACGGGCAGATAGGAGACCGGTATTATTACAATGTCTCTGTGGTATGGAGACCGTTTCAGAACGTGCCTGTTGGCGGTGAGACTCGTATTGGACCGCCGGTGCCAGATACAGCCTTTGTGGAGAGTTCATGGATCACCATGCCGTATCATACTGAATTTACCCGGTATCATGTAGAGGAGGTGATCGATGGTGAGCTTGAGGCCATTGGTCTTGACCTGGAGAAAGCCAGTGAGGTACCCAGAAAGAAGACAGAAGAGTTGATTGCCGGGCATATCAACAATGCAATAAACAGTACTGTGGACGAGGCAGTGGCAGTTATTGTGGATATGACCATCAAACAGACCGTTGAGAAAATACAGACCGCCATCAACCAGCAGGTGGATAATGCGGTGCCTGGGAATAATTCGGGCATCAGTGATATTATCCTTGATGAGATACTGGCTGAATTGAAACGTGACCCGGGATTTATTGAGAATACCAGCCTGGCGCTCAGCGAGCAGATAACGGTGTATCTGCAGGATGTGGTAAGGGAGGAAGTGCACGGGGTTGTTGCGGATGAGGTGAATGCGCTGGCTTCTGATATCACTGACCAGTATGTGAGCAATGCTGCCACCATTGAGGAAGCTAAGAATGAGGTGCTGGACTATGTGTTCTCGAGGATCAATCTGAGCAGGGCAAGGATGACGCTGGCGATGTGGGATAAGAATAGTTCATAAATACGTACCTGGATGACGAAATAAGGGACCATGGATAAAAATTAAAGTGGAAGAGCTGACCGATTTACGTCATTACATTCATGACGGTTCACGGGAAGGATTGCTCAAACAAAAGGGTGGGTATACGTTTAACAAATACCATCTAATCATATAGGGAAAGTTTTTTTAATATTACATCAGGTAATGATACGATAATGAAGCACGTTCCACTTTTAATTATAACATTCATACTGATCATTTCAGCAATTGGACCCGCTGTATCAGAACCCGTTGTCAATATCACATCGCTCTTCTCTGATGAACATTCCATGGATGTGACCCTGCGCTCGGGCAGTGAACCCGTCCAGGGACAGGTGGTATTCAAGCTAATGCACAAAGCCGATGTCCTTGAAACTCGAACACTGGATTTTGAGATGGATGCCAAAACCGAGACCACGAAGATAATCATGTGGGAGACCCGGCCACAGTTCGAGACCTATGTTGCCATAGCCAGTGTATATGTGAACGGGGAACCCGTAGCACAGAACTCGTATCCCTTTTCGTATGGATTTGTTGTGCTGCCACGATTCCAGGTGGTAGACCTGAGCGCGGACAGTAGCGGACTTGACCTGCTGGTAAAACCCAGGAGTGTGAACAACCCTGGAGTAGCTGATTTCAAATTCCAATTGGTCAAGGATGGAGACATCATTTATTCACAGACGAAGAATAACATTCCCATCATACAATCCACGCAGGTGTCTCTCAACTGGCCCATCCTGCTGGATGACCATACCGATTACATGGTGCGCGTTAAAGCATATTCCCATATCCCGAACATCACATCCTCCTACGTGACCCGCTTCACTTCCCGACAGGAGGTTGAAATTGACAAGAATGATGTGGAGGTTGACGATTTTGGCGCCAGTGTGACCCTTTTTGGGCGCTCACAGGTACCCTTTGACGGTACCGTGGAAGTGCAGCTCCAGAACAATAGGGGCAACCCCCTTGTTTTCACAGGCAGTCCTGAAATACTGACCCTGAACAGGGATGATACCGTGGGAATCCTCTGGGATGGCATAGCTCCGGGCACGTATCACGTGTACATCCTGGTTAAAACACTGGACCTGGAAATACTGGACCGCTATGAGACCGTGCTTTTAATACCTGAACCTATTAACCCAATAAACCAGCCTACTGCAACACAGACGCCAGGTTATGGGGTGTTGATGGGGATACTGGGTATCATTACAATGGCCGCAGCGATGAGAAAGAAGTAAGGGGTGGGATTTGTGTTCGACATTATCCTGAGAAATTTATCCCAGCGCAAGGTCAGGACAGGACTGACCGTGTTCGGGATAGCCCTGGGCATATTTGCAGTTATTGTTATGGGCTCGATGTCCGAGAACTTCAACCAGACCTTCGAAACCTCATTTTCACTGACCGCAGATAAAATCCGTGTGTTCGGTTCAAGCGGTGTGTTCGGCGGGAGTGTAACTACCGGCAAAGCGGCAGATGTCAGGAAAGTACCCGGAGTAAAGGATGCTTACGGACTGTTAATGGCACCGCTGGAAGAAGGGGGGGCAATGAGTTTCGGTGGTAACCAGATAGTGGGATTGCCGCCTGAAAAATCCCAGACCGTACTGGACCCTGTCAGGGTTAAGGAAGGGAGGTTCCTTATGAGGGGGGACCGGTACGAAACGGTGATTGGCACCAGTATTGCGACCCAGTACAAAATTGGCGTGGGAGACCGTCTCGAGATACGGGACAAGTACTTCACCGTGGTCGGCGTGCTGGAATATACGGGTAGTTTTTTTGATTCCTCTGCAGCCGTTCCTCTTGACATTGCCCAGGATGTTTATGATATGGGTGACATGGTCTCCATGATATTTGCCATTCCCGAGGACGGGGTTGACGGTGACGTGCTGGCCAGGCGTATCAAGCTCAGCGTGGAAGGAGTGGATACGCTCTCGCCCACTGAACTGGAAAAAGAAGCGAGGCAGAGCCTGATGATATTCTCTGTTATTACGGTCAGCGCTGCGGTCCTGGCCGCGATTATCGGCGGCCTGAGCGTCATGAACACCATGCTAATGTCGGTGATGGAGCGGACCAAGGAGTTTGGCATATTAAAGGCAATGGGAGCCGAGGAGGGTGATATCCTGATGATGACGGTTGGGGAAGCTGCCATAATGGGTCTGTTGGGGGGGCTGCTGGGACTGGCCTGTGGATGGGGTGTCGTGTATGCCATGAACATGTGGCTGGCCGGGAAAGGGATCGTTTTGTTCCTTATCACACCCAGGCTCGTGATCATTGCCATGCTGTTCGCTATATTGCTGGGTACTCTCTCGGGCATCTACCCGGCCCTGCGGGCTTCCCGCATGAGTCCTATGGAGGCCCTGCGGTATGAATAGTGCTAAACCAGACATTATTTTGAAGACCCGCGGCCTGAAAGAGACTTACATGCAGGGTAAGGTGCCGGTACATGCATTGCAGGGTGTGGACCTGGAAGTGAAACGAGGTGAATTGATAAGTATCGTGGGCCCCTCAGGTTCCGGGAAATCTACCCTGCTGTCGATCATCGGCATGCTGGAGACCCCTACCGAAGGCGAGGTGTTCATTGACGGCGTGGAGGTGACCGGGGTCAAGACGAAGGAGATACCAAGGCTGCGCCGCGAAAAGATAGGGTTCGTGTTCCAGCACTTCAACCTGCTGCCCGCACTGACCGCACTGGGTAATGTGGAGATAGCCATGAGGTTTGCCAGGGTACCCAGGAAAGAGCGGATACGGCGGGCCACTGAGGTGCTGACCGAAATGGGATTGGGTGAACGTTTGAACCATAAACCATCCGAATTGAGCGGGGGGGAGCAGCAGAGGGTGAGCATCGCCAGGGCACTGGCCAACAAGCCTTCAATTATTCTGGCTGATGAGCCTACCGGGGAAGTGGATACCAGGACGAGGGACCTTATAGTGGGTATCTTGCGGCGGCTGTCTGATGGCGGGCAAACGGTGATCATAGTTACGCATGATATGTGGGTGGCTGAGCGGACAGACAGGGTTATCAGGCTGGTCGACGGGATGGTGGAGGGTTCATGACTTTGGATCATTTCGGTACTTCATGCTGTGAACACTGAAAAGCAATGATTTAAATATCATGATTGAAAGTGTAATATCTGTGAATGAAATGGCAGGACTTTGCATATCCGAAGATTCAACGGCTAAGGAACTTGAACCACTCGCCATCGCCATCTACGGCGTGGTCGGACTCCCCACCACCATGAGGAGTAAGAACCATAAAGGAGTACGGATAGAGAACAACAAGGTAGTAGATTATGATTATACCGGTCCGTATCTCGAAGAAGCTCTGAGCACGGGTAACATATTCCATGGATTTGCCACCCGTGGACCATATAAGGGCATGCCTGTTATTGTATCACCGATCAAGAACCGTGAGGGTGAGACAATCGCTGTTCTGGGGACCGTTAACCTGTCAGGTTACATCGATCTGAAACGGTTCTGAAACTAATCATTGATCTGGGACATCATTCATCGTTCCAAACCAATTTTTAATTTACCTTATCCTAATTTACCTTATCCTAATTTACCTTATCCTAATTTACCTTATCCTAATTTACCTTATCCTAATTTACCTTATCCTGCACCAGTTGCCCTAACTGTTCCATCAGGCTGTCCACAATCTTCATTTCGCGCCCGTAATTCTCAAGGTCGCCCGCTTCAAGATATTTCCTGGCAGTCTCATAATGCACCAGTGTCTCCCCCAGGAGCTGGTTCAGGTCTTTATCCTCAGCACCAGGCATACCCGGCTGGGGTGCAGCGGTCGAGACATTCGCACCCATTAACTGTGCAAGCGCAGCTTCAAGTGAATCTTCCATTACCACCCTGTTCTCATAGACCACCAGTATCTTCTTGAGTTCAGGGATACTGGATGCCGATTCTGCTGAGATGTACAGGGGTTCGATATACAGGATAGAATCCTCGATAGGAATTACCAGCAGGTTACCCCGTATCACATTCGAACCACCCGTGCTCCACAGGGTCAGGTCCTTCGAGATATCCTCGTCCTGGTCTATCAACGCCTCTATCTGGGCCGGACCGTATATCAGCTTGTCCTTGGAGAACTCGTACAATATCTTCTGGCCATAGTTGGGAGGGTCCTGGTTCACTGCCATCCAGGATATCATATTGTCCTTGTTACTGGGGGTGAAGGGCAGCATCATGTAAAAATCAGTTGAGCCGTCCAGTTCCAGTAATACATTATAGGGCTCCACCTGTATCTGTAAACTGCCATATTTCTCCTTTGCGAACTGCCACCGGTCTTCACGGTTGTAGAACACCTCAGGGACTTTCATGTGATAATCAGTGTATATCTTTGACTGTATCATGAACAGGTCTGGAGAATACCTCATATGGGACCTGATATCGGCAGGCATCTGATCCATGGGTTTGAACACACCCGGGAATATCTTTGAATATGTGCTAAGCACCGGGTCATCTTCCATCACATAATAGGTGATTGTACCATTATAGGCATCTATCACGGCCTTGGTGGAATCCTGTATATAGTTCACCCTGGTGTTTCCAATTTGCAGCGGTTCAGAATAAGGGTATCTGTCAGTGGTCGTGAACCCATTGATTATCCAGTAGATATGGCCGTCATCACCCAGCACTGCATAGGCATCCCGGTCAAGGAACAGATAGGGTGTGATATGCTCTGCGCGCTCCATTACATTCCTGTTGATGTGTAATTTGCTCTTGTCGCCTATATCAGGTGACATCAATATCTTCAGATCACTCAGGGCAAGGGTAGTTATGAGCTTGTTCAGGCCACCCATGCCGATACCTCCGGTGCCGGTATAGGTTGTTAACATATTCGTGTTCCCGCTGGGGTAGTCGAACTCTTCCCTGCCGGTACCTGTGATAATATATGAATCGGTCTTCTCACCGTAATATATCCTGGGCTGCTCGATAGTAAGGGCGGGCAGGGAACTGACAGGAGGGATATTCTCGATATACATCTCGGGCATCCCCTGGTCCACTACTTTGTTCACCGGAGACATCACCAATCCGATACCGTGGGTGTAGAGCACGTGTTTGTTAAGCCAGGTATCGGCCTTCCCCTGCAACTGGTCATAAAATATCTCGCGGGGGGAGAGCCATACCTGTGTGGCAGTGCCGTTAATAATGTACCGGTCAACATCCACGTCATTGAACCCGTAATACGTGCGTATTGCCTGTTTCTGGTTATATATAGTCATCAACGGGCGGTAATCCCAGACCCGGGCATTGGTTATTGACGGGTGCGTTAATATATCCAATGACAGGTTGTAGGTCAGGGGGTATTGCCGTGTTTCCACATCACCAAGTTCATAAGCGTTATTGGTTGATTGTATGTTATTCATTATGTACGGTCTTTCCAGTTCCTGTTCATTTGGTAACACCTTCAGGTCCTGTATCAGCGAGGCAGTAACACCCCCGAGCACGGTTATCAATACTAGTACAGCTACCATACCAGCCAGGAGTTTGGGGGTGGATGGCAGGGAAGGCCCACCTGACCAGCCCGAAAGCAGTATGGCAACAGCTGTGAACAGGAATACCAGGGCTACAATAACAGGGATATACTGTTTGATGGTCACATCGATGTAACCAGCGCCGTACACCACACCGGTCTCACTGTACAGGATATTGTACCGTCCGAGATATGTCTTTACAGAGAACGTGATAAGAAAAGCTGCAAGCAGTATGCTCATGTCTGCGGGCAGTTTCATCAACAGCTTCCAGTTGAAAGTGGCATATAACCCGGCCATAAGTAAAAGTCCCAGAAACAGTACCGCTGAGGCGTAGTTCAGCAGGGTATGGTAGAATGGCAGGGAAAAAACGTAAAATGCAATATCATTGTTGAATATGGGGTCTGCCTGTCCGAACGGTGTCCGGTTCAGGTACATCAGTATCTTAAGCCAGGACCCTGATATTGCCAGTGCCTGCATCCCCGAGAAGAGGATGATAAACAGTATGGCCGGCAGCCGGATAGTTGTTAAAGCTGCAGCTACATTCTTCTTTGGTGTTACGTCTATGTATTCCTTCTCGATACCTGCGAAGAACTGTGTCTCCCATAATGACGTAACTGGCCTGCCCGCTTTCAGAATAGTGGCACTGCCAGAACGGTATACCAGGTACAATATGCTGCCGGTCAGCAGGAATGTTACTCCGAACAACAACAGTGCGGCCCTGTACTTTACCAGGAAGACATCCGCATAACCCAGTGAGTCGTACCATAGATAATCCAGTGCCAGTCCGCCTATGGACGGCAAGAAGAAAATTGTGAGAAATAATAATACCAGAATTAATTCAAGCCTGTTCTTTACTGCCATATTGATTTACCCCCGTTGGGAATTACTATATCAGGTACGACAGTACTTAATGATATCCTGTATCCGGATATGTTATTGGAGTTCTCTCATGGAACGTTTCATACTTCATGTTGATATGGACAGTTTTTACGCTTCGGTCGAGCAGCGTGAACATCCTTCGTATAAAGGACAACCTGTGGTGGTGGGGTCAGACCCTCAAGGCGGCCATGGCAGGGGTGTGGTAAGTACCTGTTCCTATGAAGCCCGCGCGTTCGGGATACATTCGGGTATGCCCATATCCCGTGCATTTAAACTGTGCCCTGATGCCGTGTTCGTGCCCGTGGACATGGCATTGTACAAGGAAGTGTCACACAGTATTATGGAACTGTTGCGCTCATGTGCGGACCGGTTCCAGCAGGTCAGTGTGGATGAAGCATATCTTGATATCAGTGAGAGCGCCTGCACTATGCAGGAGGCCGTGAACATTGCAGGCATCATCAAGACAATGATAAAGGAACAGAAAGGTCTGACCTGTTCTATTGGTATCGCTCCAAACAAGACTGCAGCAAAGATCGCTTCTGACCTGGATAAACCCGATGGCCTGACTATTGTCGAACCGGACAGGGTAGCCGAATTCCTTGAACCATTGGAGGTGCGCAGACTTCCGGGTATCGGCAGTAAGAACGATGAGATACTGGCGGGAATGGATATCAGGACCATCGGGCAACTGGCCAGATGTGAACCGGACTTGCTGGTACGCATTTTCGGGAAATGGGGTGCCAGGATGCACCAGCTGGCGCAAGGCATTGATGAGAGCGAGGTTGCTGAAGGGGCCGGGTCAAAGTCAGTGAGCAAAGAGCATACCTTCCAGGTGGATACTTCGGATGCAGAGGAATTATATGCTTCACTGGACAGCATTGCCGAACGGGTACACAGGGCTTTGATACGACAAGGTTTTTCGTTCAGGACTGTTAGTGTGAAAATACGGCAGGAGGATTTTACCACCTTTACCAGGGCACGGACACTGGATATCTATACTCGTGACCCTGACATTATAAAACAGGAGTCACGGGAACTCTCTTGTGAATTCTTTGATGGCAGAAAGATACGGCTGCTTGGAATAAAACTATCGAACCTGAGTACCAGTAGCATGATCCAGACCACGCTGGACCAATTCCAATCCGGTTGAGCCACTTTTCCAACACTGAACAGGATTAAGCAGAAACTACAATCCCGTTTTCAAAGCGGTTCGGTTTGATAGCTACTGGTACTGAATTGCATATGTGGCATTTCGTGTTAATATAACTGAAAGTTATATTGTACTTATAGCCACATATCTTACAGGTGTACATCATTTTCCTATTACCCAATTATGATATTACCATGAACCTATATATATCTATTCCACATTATAATAATGGTGTAGATAATAATGAGTTGTATAATAATGAGGGGATTTCTGTAAAAAAAGGGTGTTTTTATAATGAGGGGGTTTCCAGCACGGTTCCAGAATCCGGGTTTTGTATCATGTATAAAAATAAAAACCGGATGGTACCCTACCACCCGCGGGACTGAAGTATTTCATGTTCGGGTATACTGCTAAAACTGATACCTTTCATCTGCTTGCCAAGACCTTTTGATATCTCGGCCAGCACATCAGGTTTATCAAAATTATTTACGGCCTCGACAATCGCTGATGCCATAATGGGTGGCTGCTCGGCCTTGAAGATACCACTGCCAACGAATATCCCGTCAGCACCAAGTTTCATCATAAGTGCAGCATCTGCGGGCGTGGCTATCCCTCCTGCTGCAAAGTTCACCACAGGCAAGCGCTGCATTCCGGCAGTCTCCAGTACCAGGTCTATAGGAGCTTCAATCTCCCGTGCCACCCGCTCCATCTCCTGCAGATCAAGCCCTTTGAGCTTCCCCACCTGCTCGTTTATCTGGCGCATATGACGCACGGCTTCGGCAACGTCGCCGGTGCCTGCCTCGCCCTTGGTACGTATCATTGCCGCACCTTCGTGTATCCTGCGTAGTGCTTCTCCAAGGTCCCTGGCACCGCACACGAAAGGAATGGTAAAGTTGCGTTTATCAATATGGTATTTAACATCCGCTGGTGTCAGTACCTCTGACTCATCTATCATATCAGCACCCAGCGATTCAAGGATCTCGGCTTCCACAAAATGACCGATACGCGCTTTGGCCATCACGGGAATAGTGACAGCATCAATGATCTCAGCAATTATCTGCGGGTCAGCCATCCGGGCCACACCACCGGTCTTTCGTATATCTGAGGGGACCATATGAAGTGCCATCACGGCAACAGCCCCTGCATCTTCTGCAATATGGGCTTCTTCGGGCGTGGTTACATCCATGATGACCCCACCTTTTTGCATTTTAGCAAAGCCACGCTTTAATAATTCTGTGCCATGTCGTAATTTTTCAAGTTCCATTTGTATCAACCTGCAATCTTAATAGCATTCATGCTTATTATCTTTATTTCTCTCCTGATGGGAAAATGTACCATACTTCGTTACCAATAAAAATACTTCGCATTTGACCCAGAATTACCAGAAATCGGGATTTCTGACAAACAGAATCCTATCCTATCCTCTCCTATCCTCTCCTCTCCTCTCCTCTCCTCTCCTCTCCTCTCCTCTCCTCTCCTATCCTCTCCTATCCTATCCTATTCCTATTTCTATTTCTATTTCTATTCCTATTTCTATTCCTATTTCTATTCCTATATGAATTTCCACACGGATTCCAAGTTATTTTCCAGAAGACCATGCTTCTTATGAAATACGGGTAATACAATGCCTGGTTTTAAGAATATTGGTATGAACAATAATTGCCTCATTATCATGGAATTGTGGTAAATGTTTCGAATTTATCCATTTATTGAAAATATAGCGAAATTTATATATTATATCACATCGAATTGTTGACGTAAGATATGGACGAACTGGACTATTCTATTCTAAAATTTCTTTCTATGGACGGGCGGGTGCATAGTACACATCTCGCAAAAGAATTGAATGTAGCAACGTCAACCATCCATAAGCGCATAAAGAATCTTGAATCGGAAGGGGTGATTGAAAAATTTACCTTTATACCAGACCCATCTAAAATAGACCTTAACCTCACCACATTTATTGGAATTAATATTGATTCAAGCCGCAGGATCAACATAATCAACAAACTGAAAGATGTAGACGATATCCTTGAGATACATGAACTGCTTGAACCCTATGACCTGTTCCTGAAGGTCAGGACCTTTGATATCAATTCTCTTAAAAATAACGTGTTGCATGTCATAAATGAAATTGATGGAGTACTGGAGTCCAGTACTCTGATAACAACAAAACGACATAAAGAAGAATCATGTAATATCCTCACAAAGGGGGAAGTAATGGTATGATATTTGGCCTCGAAATAGTCCTGATCCTTACAGCCATCGTATATCTTCTCGGTGGAGTATTCATATTATTTGTATACGAAACGTACGAAAAAACCAAACAAACCAACCTGTTAATTCTTACCATCGGATTATTTATTCTGATATTTGGCAGTAATTTTGATGTGCTCGCCGGACTGTTATTGCCCGGTATGACACATGAATTCGCACGCACTATCGCTTTAATTATTGAAATCCCTGGAATATTGATTATGCTGTATTCAGTATTGAAATAAGAAGTTAATGAGAAATATCAAATGTCCATAATTACGACCGACCGCCGGGATAGATTTGCAAGATCATGGAAACTTGTAGGCATTCCATCCAAGTCAAAGTGGAAAGGCAGTCTCCTGAACAACAGGATACTATCAAGAGCCATGTCCAGATTGGTGGACCGGTTTCAGTCCCAGACTCTTCCAGTACTCGAAGATACCTGTTATGAAATGGGAAAGGAAGATTGCAGGCAATTACAGGATACGTTGAACGTTAAAGATATGAGTGCAGCGTCGTGTCTCGAACCTATGGAAATGATTTGCCTGCTCAACGGTATCGATTCCGAGATAATAATAAAAAATAAAAACAATGCATCCATGAAAATGAACGCCTGTCCTTTCAGTGAAGTACTGGTAGGTGTCGTGCCAAATATGGTAGTCTGTAAGAACTATGTCCGGGGAACGATACAATCTATCAACAAGAATGCTACGCTCAGTCAACCAGAAATGAAGTGCAAGGAAGGTGGGGTGTGCGAATTTTTGGTCAACATTTAAGCCCGGCTTTTACTCTCTATGGCTCTTGATGTTCAGAGAACGGCTTCATGTTCAGTGCACCGCTTCGCACATCAACTGCAGGACCTCTTTCGAATTCCTGCATCTCAACTGCACTCAGTACTGCCTGCCCGGTTGCCAGCAAGATATCATTTTCATCCACTACCAGAACTTCGTCACTCGCCCTGATATCAGGGCCTGCTTCAATGACATGCCTGGCAAAAGCAGTTTTTCCGTTCCGTACAAACGGCACTGCATCAGCCATCACTACAACCCTTGATGCAGGTGCCTTCAAAAAGCTGTGAAGCCTGGCACCTCCTTCCATGCTTAATGTCAGTACCCCGTCCCTGGCACGGACCGTTGCAATACGCTCTCCATGAAAGGTAATTTGCCGGACCCTTTTTGTCCTGGACAGCAGGAACTCTGACCCGTCAGGGAAGAGCGCCTTTCCTGCCCCGCGGCCAAACTGGAAATCTGCAATTATCCGTACCCGTTTTAAATGATCCGGCATGTGGTGTCTCCGTTATTACGATGCATCAGTATTCCAGGTCTTAACATTCCTTTTTGCATATGGCGATGATGTCGCTCAAAATGGCACTGGCCGTCTCTATAGAGCCTGCCCCCTTTCCTTTCACGCAGATGGGACCTGCCATATCGGTCCTGAGCAGTGCTACGTTGAGCGTACCGCTCACTGCCAGCGGGTGATTTTTCGGGACCAGTTTCGGTACAACCTTGATAATTGCGTCATCTCCGTCCCGTACCTCACCAATGAGTTTTATCAGCATTCCTTCAGCACCGGCCAGTGAAAGGGATTCGGGTGTAATCTTGGTTATACCGGTGACGTCAACATCATCATATGTTACATCCATTCCAAAAATGGCATTTGCCAGTATGACCAGTTTGCAGGCGGTATCAATACCCTCAACGTCATAGGAGGGGTCGGTTTCTGCAATTCCCAGTTCCTGG
The DNA here is from genome assembly GCA_019429385.1 of ANME-2 cluster archaeon. NCBI lineage: Archaea > Methanobacteriati > Methanobacteriota > Methanomicrobia > Methanosarcinales > ANME-2 cluster archaeon. Next base: position 17,110 of record JAHYIS010000009.1, read on the forward strand.
GCCTCACCCAACACCTGTTCATACGAGAGTCCCTCTTCGGTCATGCGGCTGAGTATATAGTTACAGGTACCATTCAGGATACCTTCTATGCTCATGACCCTGTTCCCTGCAAGTGCATCCTGGGCAAGGTTCACGATAGGCATTGCGCCGCCCACCGTGGCTTCGAACTTGAACTGGACACCCATTTTCCGGGCCTCCTCATACAGCATGGTATACTTGAGTGCAAGAGGACCTTTATTGGAGGTCACGACATGACGGCCATGCCTGAACGCCTCCAGCATGTAGGTAAGACCGGGTTCTCCGTCATCGATGTTAGTGGGTGTGGCATCCACCACAATATCATGGTCAATATCGTTAATCACATCAAGGGATGTGAGGTCTGATGTGGCAACCGAACCGGTCTCTTTTTTTCGCCTGATAGCAGCTTTCAGGTCCACACCATCCGGCCCGACACATGCCCCGCCCCTGTCAGAAATGCCTACCACTACCAGTTTTAGACCCATGTCGGCCAGGGAATCCGTTTTCTGAAAAATTGCCCTGGCTATGCCCTGCCCGACAGCTCCGAAACCGGTAATGGATAGTCTTACTGTTTTCATTCTGTCACCTGTAGGAATCCGTTTCAATGGGTTCTATTACCAGCAGGTCCTTTTCCCTGGCAACGCGTTTCAAAACATTTACAGCATCGGTAAGTTCTGCTTTCCCTGAAGCACTGATCACAAGAGACGCAGAGGATGGTTCATCGATACCGGGCATTGAGATAGATACATTCACCACTTCTGCGAATCCGGTACTGTCGATCTGGTTAATGGTATCGCCCATATCACTGTGGACAATATGCCCGATAAGTATCAGGGTCACCGACTCGAGCCGGTATTTTTTATCCACACTGACAACACGCATATCGTTTTGTTCCAGATTGTCAATAATATCATCTAACCTGCCACTGGTCAACTGGAATACGACCTGTACCGGAATGGCACCGCTGGGGGTTCGTTGTTCGTGGTGATGGATGACACTCATTATATTGGCACCGGACTCTGACACCGGTATCAGGGCCCGTACAAGCTGTCCGGGCACATCCTTCAACTCAAGGTCCATTGAAACGATCATGAAATGTATTCCTTTTTGCGATTATCTGGCTTGCAAGGTATCATCAAATTTCATACACATACACCTTTTTGTGTAATAAGGGTTTTGTGCAGGATTTTATGTGACGGGAGCGTTTTATGCAGGGTTCCTGAGCTTATGTTTTGCCCTGTTTCATATCATTGAAGAAATTCATCAGCGAGTATTTCACTTTATCGGGGTCAACATCAATGATCTCGTGTTGCTCATCTGCCGGGAAGTGGTTGAACACTGAATACTTTTTCCAGCGGCGAAGAGATGCCGTTGTGTAGCGGCCGTCCAGCAATATACGGGCACCGTAGTCTGAGGGCGAACGGATGACACGGCCCATGGCCTGCCGTACCTTGCGTATCGTTGGTATCTGGATAGCATAGTCCCAGCCAAGCCCGGGATATTCGTGTTCATAGGCTGATTCAATGGCACGCATCCTGTCGTGTAATGCCGGGTATCCGATACCTATGATGACCACGGTCCTGCCCCGGTCGTCCTTGTAGTCCACACCTTCGGTCAGTGTACCCCACAGGTAGGAGAATATCACGGCTTTTTTGCCGGACTCGCCTGTCCTGAAGAACTCGTCCCGTATCTCACCCGAGGATGTGCCAACCTCATCCAGGAAGACCGGCAGGTCGGTGGTGATGCGGTCACGGTACATCCTGGCTTCGTGGTAGCTCTGGAAGAACAGCAGCACATTCCCGTCACTGTGCAGGATGATATCATCCAGGATCTGGGTGAGCTTTTCTATGGTGGCGGGCTCATCCCTGCTTTTGGCAAACAGGGGAGGGATATTGATGGCTATGGTCAGCCTGTTCTCTTCAGGGAACGTGATGCCGAACGAGAGCTCCTCGACCGGGCGCCCGATATCCAGGGTTGCCCTCGCCATGGGGAATGGCTTTAAGGTCGCTGACATGAGCACGGACGAGTACACGGACTGGAACAGGGGAGCAGTAATACTGCGGGGGATACAGGCAACCAGTTCTATCCTGCTTTCCAGTTCGCCATCCCGCTTTCGTATGTTCAGTATCGGATAATAGAGCGGGTCAGATGAATGTTCCAGGTAGAATGTGACGAACTCTGCACTGCGCAGCAACTGTGAACGCTTCCGCCGGTTTGCGTTTCCGGATTTATACTGCTGTTTATTGAACTCATCCAGGTACCTGCCCAGTTCGGCTGCTTCGCCCAGCAGTTCGCCCAGGTCGGTGATACCGGCTTCCTCTGAGTGCTCCAGTACCAGCCGTAAAAAGTGGTCTTTCCTCTCTTTCGGGTCACATATGCTGACATCCTTCCACGTACCGGACAGGCGCTCCTTCTCACCGAACTGGAGTCTTGTCTCGGTGGCCTCTTTGAGGTGTTTCAATAGCAGGTTGAACAGTATCTCCATATCCCTGACCCGGTAGGAATCGCTCATTGCCATGCCTTCGTTGGCAGTCAGTTCTTCACCGGCGTGCTGCAGGCTGTATTCGGGCAGGATGAGTGATGAGTGGCTCCTGGCTGCGGATTCCAGGTTGTGGGCCTCATCAAATATCAGGATCACATCCTCCATCCCCCGGTCCATCCAGCCGAGCAGGTTGGCAAAGATATCCGGGTTCAGGATATGGTGGAAGTTACATATCAGCAACCGGGCACCGGATACCTGGCGCTTGACCAGTTCATACCCGCACATGCCCCGCTCATGCGCCCATTCGTTCACTTCCTCGGGCGTGCGCACGTCCTCGTGGTACCAGGAGGTGAAATCGTCACCGGGCCCGAGTGAAAATGCATCCAGTGTTAAAGGGGCCTGAGGCCTTTCATCCTGCATGACCACGTTGTAGAAATGGGTGCAGTGCCGCTCTTGCAGGTCCTTTATCTGCTTTGCCAGTTTTTCCCGACCTGCCAAAAGAGTCCTGGAAGTTTCAACGGCAGCATCATCGGGATGGTGCTTCAATTCCTGCTGCAAAACGGCGAGCTGTGCCCTGAGCTGTGATTGCTCTTTTTCCTTTCCAACGAGTTCAAGGGTATTTTCCCGAAGGACGTTGCAGGTCTCGTAATCTTCATCCCTGGGGCACATGTGCTTCTTCCCCTTGAGCACCACCACATGAATGTCATTGTGCTGCTTTATCTCCCTGGATTCATCAATGAACTGCTGCATCTGCTGGTGCACGTTTGTCGCTATGATGACGACTTTATCCAGTTGCTGTGCAACGTCTATGGAGGGGGAGAGTGCGCTGAGGGTCTTGCCGGTCCCGCATGCACCCTCGAACAGCACCACCTTGCCGGTGTGGAGGGCCTGGTGTATGGAATCCATTGCTGCCTGCTGGTTGGGGTAACATGAAGGTTTGGGGAAGAATTTCATGTATTCAGGGGTCATTATGGTAGGATTCAATTTCTTCTTTAAATATGGTTGGTAATAGCGGGGCGAAACTAATGGATTATTATGGGTCACCGGTTAAGAGTAATATTTAGCTGAACACGGATTGCACGGATGACACGGATGCGCACAGATAAAATACAGTTCTGTGAAAATCCGTCGAATCAGTGTCATCCGTGTTCTATTTAAACCAAATTGGGGTGGCATAAAAAGGCATTGCTATTTGGAATGTGATGCAGATTTAGCCAGTCAATCTCGATTATTAATTCTTTTCAATAATCCAGGTGCAATATGCTATTGAGATTTAATACAGATGAATCGTACTTATTAATCTTCCATTTCGCGCCTCAGGTCATCAAAGCTGGAATACGTCTCAAAAACGCCATCTTCCAATATTTTTTCCACGTTCTCTCTATATTCAGGACGTAACCTGTGAAGATCTGCGTTCGTATATACACTAATCTGCAAAACGAGACGATTCTCATATTCAACCCTTTTTAAGAGCAAAAAGATAAATAATTATAACAGTTTTATAGAAAATAAGAATTGGTCCTATGGCAAAAATTGAATCCCGTGATCAAGCACCAACAGAAACAAAATCTGGTGTACTTACCAGTGAAGAAAAAAGACACCTTGCAGATAGCATGCGGCATAATGACAAGCTTAAGAAACAATTAGCAAGAATGTAATGGGCGTACTTTTTCTCGTAACCATTTTTTAATTTTTTCAACTGAACATGTATACTCTGCAATTTTAACAAGTGCATGAAGAATCTCTTCATCATTTGCATGAATATGAATTCCATCCTGTCTTAGTAAAAGATCTGCCACCTGAAATCCTGTTCTTTTATTCCCATCCATAAAAGGGTGACTGTGATTATATTTTGCAACGCAAGGATGCTTTGAAAATGAGATTGTCGGATTACCCCTTAAATTCACCCCAAATCCATCCCCTTTTTCATGAATCTCATGATTTTTCAGAAAATAATCCGATTTTTTCATCAAAAAACCCATATTAACCCATTATTTCCCTCAATATTCTCGAATTTCCCTTATTTTCAACACTTTTTTAGATCGCATACGCTACCAATAACATTTGCAAGCCTCTTAACATTAACAACAATAGCAGTGATAATAAATTGGACATTCACCTTCTGCAGACCCCAATATCTTGCTCTTCCCATCCCATGAAATCTCTTCATCTCAGCATTCTTTGGTTCGATATGTGCTCTTTCTTTCATATCATCCTTAAAATCCTGGGTTTTATTGTATTCTTTCGCCTCCATCATCAAATCATGATGTTTCCCTATGGCGATAGTCCTTCTCTCCTGTTTTGCGCATTGATCTTTTAGCGAACACAGGCTACAGATTTCTTTCTTGAAATAGAATATTATCGTCCCTTCCTTTTCATTATAGTTTGAAATCATTGTTCTGTTCCCAGCGGGACATGTCACCCCAGTTTTATCCAGAATGAATTTATCCTGGGATAGAAGCCCGGTTGGATTGAACCATTTTTGTATCGGAGCAACGACTGTAATTCCTCTTTGTAACATCTGAAACCTATTTTCAGCACCTCTGTAGTGAGTATCTCCCCTCGTCTTTGATGGCTTAGAACGGTTTTCTGTCCTCTCATCTACAAGAGGCAAAAGTACATCTCCGTCATAGGTATTACCAGCAGTCCCGATGATGTTTGTCACAAATCCATCATCTGATTTCGTTATATTGCCCTTATATCCTGTGAAAGGTTTTGAATCCGATTTAGCTCCATGTCTTGCATCTTCATTTACAAGACTTACTAATTTGTCCTTTACATGCTCTTTCTTCTTCTGGACCGTACCATTTTTCTCTTCTATGTTCTCATTCAATATCTTATTCAATTGCTCTATTTTCTGTTTGACTGCTGGTGATTCCAGTTTATCTGCTTTGCCCCTTATTGCTCTTGTTTCTTCAACTACATCAACCAGTTTCTTTTTTTTCTCATTGGGTTTCAGAGTATGCAACATCTCTTTTTTGTCAGCGGTCTTTTTGCCTCCCAGTTCTAAATATATATTACTAACAGTTTAAAATATTACGAAAATATAAATAGTTTAACGTAAGAATATTTGTGACTCTTAAAATTTAATAATTGTTATAGAGGTGACAACATGAATGAGAGTAAAACTGAAACGGAAACTGAAGTGAAAAATGAAATCGAAAAAACAAGTAAACCTGCGAATAACGATAATGTAATGGCCGCTGTTGCCTATGTTTTGACATTTATTTCAGGTGCTGTGATTTTCCTGATAGAAAAAGACAAACCAGACAAGAGCAAATTCATAATGTTTCATGCAATGCAATCTATTGTTTTTGGTATTGCAATAATTATTATCTGGATTGTATTGTCAATTATTTCATTCTTGCCATTTATTGGGGCTTTAATCGCAATGTTAGCACAACTAGCCTTATTCATATTCTGGTTATTCCTGATTTACAAAGCCTATTCAGGTGAAGAATATCATATTCCTGTAATTAGCGAATATGCTGTAAAATATGCTGAACAATACGGTTGATTTGAACCGTATTTTTTTCTTTTTTTCCGATTTCCAGCCGATTTTATTTTTTATTGTTTCACACCAGCCAAAAAGCATAGTGAAAAGTATCACTGAAGGTCAAGAATCGCAATAACTGTGACACAATTGTATAATAATAAAATAATTCTAATACTTATGGGAGTAAATACAAACAATATTGGAAACCGTTAAATAGGTTTAATAGATGATTTTACATTATAAATACCGAGTGAGGAGGTATAAAATGTTCAACTTACAGAAAATACTGATTATAGCAATTACAATGGGAATAGTACTATTATCTGGCTGTACGTCCCCTACTGAAGAGAACGGAGAAACACCAGCTGTTGGTGAATTGAGGTTTGGATATCAACCCAGCACCCACCAGATCGCATACATGACCGCCGATACCAAGGGCTGGTGGCTTGAAGACCTGAAACCCTACGGCGTAACTTCCACCAAGGATTTCCAGTTCCCTACAGGTGCCCCTGAAATGCAGGCCATGCTTGCAGGCGAAATAGATGTAGCCTATGTTGGGGCCACCCCACCCCTATCTGCCATAGACCAGGGTCTTGGAGCAAAAATTGTTGCCGGGGCGCAGGTCCAGGGTTCAGACCTTGTACTGGCCACTGACCTGCCCTATGAATCACCACAGGACCTCAAGGGCCTGAAGATTGCTACATTCCCACCAGGGACCCTGCAGGATACAGTCCTTCGGAAATGGCTTATGGACAACGACATTGATCCAAAGGAAGATGTGACCATACTGGGTATGGGCGGTGGTGATGCAAAAACTGCACTGGCTTCCGGTAATGTGGACGCTGTATTCCTTCCCCACCCTAATCCAACAATAATCGAGTCTGAAGGTACTGGCAGGGTAGTTGTGCAGTCAGGTGAGATGTGGGAAAACCATGCCTGTTGCGTGGTACTGGTAAGCGATGAACTGATAAGGGACCATCCGGACCTGGTGGAACAGATAGTCAGGACGCATATCAGGGCTACCGAATACAATATAGTACATCCCGAAGAAGCCGCCCAGATATTCTCAGATGATATCGGTGTTTCATACGATATTGCAAACAAATCAATCCACGATTGGGATGGTAGCTGGGTAACTGACCCCAGTATTGAACTAAATACCACTCTTGAATATGCCAAAGTGCAGTACGACCTGGGATACACAGACAAACTGTTGACCCGGGATGACCTTTTTGACCTGAGTTTCTACAATACAATAATGGCTGAGATGGTTGAAGAGTAACACTCTTCATCCATTAGCTCTTTTTACCTGACATGGATAAAGGCCGGGGCCCCAGAAAACGAACTCTCGAATTAGCATCTGTAGCAACAGCTCTGATTATCTGGGAGATTATTGCACGAATCATTAACGTAAAATATATACTTCCCAGCTTCACCAGCGTCGTATCAGCTTTCATTAAACTTGTTCAGGAAGGGGAACTGTACCGCGATATCCTGACAAGTCTCAATTATTTTGTGTTAGGTATCGGACTGGCCGTTCTTGTGGGCATACCCATAGGCACGCTCATGGGATGGTTTAAAAACGTTGACAGGGCAGTAGATCCAATTATTGAGATGATAAGGCCCATCCCGCCCCTGGCATGGATACCTTTTGCCATCCTGTGGTTCGGGCTCACCAAATACGCGGCCGGGTTCGTGATATTCATAGGAGCGGTATTCCCCATACTTATCAACACCTATACCGGGTTCAAGAATACACCCCGGGTGCTGGTGGAATCAGGAAAGGTACTGGGATGCACCAGTAATAAAGATATTATCTTCAGGATCGCATTACCTTTTGCCCTCCCTTCGATTGCCACGGGTATCAGGGTGGGTATGGGTGTGGGCTGGATGTGTGTTGTGGCCGCCGAACTTTTCGGGGTCAGTACTTATGGTATTGGCTGGAAGATATGGCACTGGAATGATTTACATCACATGGACCTGGTACTTACCTACATGCTTGTCCTTGGACTGATCGCCCTCCTCATCGATAGAGTGTTTCGATATCTTGTACAGGAATGGTGGCTTCGATGGCAATCCGGCGTGGTTGTCTGACCAGGAGATACAATGCTTTCAATACATAACATCAATAAGATATACCACACTGAAGAGGGGGATGAAGTCCCTGCACTTTCAGGTATTAACCTTGAGATGAAAGATAAAGAATTTGTCTGCTTTATCGGACCATCAGGATGTGGAAAGACCACATTGCTCAGGATCATAGCAGGACTGGAAAAGCCGGACGCCGGCACGATTACCGTACACGGCGAGCCAATAAACGGACCCGGGCCTGACCGGGGAATGGTGTTCCAGGAATATTCATTGTTCCCGTGGAGAACGGTGCTAAAAAACATTACATTTAGCCTTGAATTGAAGAAAATTCCGAAAGTTCAGCGGGAGGATACTGCCAGGCAGTATCTGGAACTGGTTGGCCTGGCAAAGTTCGCTGACAGTTATCCTCATGAACTGAGCGGCGGAATGAAACAGCGGGTTGCAATTGCCAGGGCACTGGTCAATGACCCAAAAGTGCTGTTAATGGACGAACCCTTTGGTGCAGTAGATGCACAGACCCGCAACAGACTCCAGCAGGAACTACTGAAGATCTGGGAACGGGACAAAAAGACGTTATTATTCATTACCCACAGTGTAGATGAGGCAGTATACCTGGCAGATAGGGTGGTTGTATTTACATCACCACCGGGTAGGATCAAAGAGATATTCAATGTAGAACTGCCAAGGCCTCGTGACAGGACCAGCGTTGAAGCAAATGTATTACGTGAACGCCTGTTATCTTCGCTTGGTGCTGAGATGAAAAATACAATAGAGTAATATAATGTTAAGGTAATATTTTAATATCTTTTATGTGAAAAATGGTGAAATTATGGAATTAACAGTTCAACCAATTAATATCAAAGTAGGCAAACATAAAGTTGTATTGAACATACTTGATGCAAAAGAACTTGGTGTAATGGCCGGTGATCGTGTGAAATTGAAAGACCACGGTTACATTACCGCAATTGTGGATACCACTGACGATATAATTCCCCAGGGTACTATCGGAATATATCATGAAATTATGGAACACATAAACGGCACCAACAGTCTTGAAATTACTCCCGCTACAAAACCTGCTTCTGTGAGTACCATAAAACACATTATGGACGGTGGAAAATACACAAGGGAAGATATGTATGACCTGGTGAATGATATTGTAAAAGAGAATCTCAGCGACATTGAGATGACTGCATTTATTACAGCTTCACATATGAACTGCCTGCCTGCCGAGCAGACTGAATGGCTGACCAGGGCAATGATAGATACCGGGGAGAAACTTGAGTTCGATACCCATCCCATCATGGACAAGCACAGTATCGGTGGAGTACCTGGGAACAAAATATCACTGCTCATCGTACCTATCGTTGCAGCAGCGGGATTGCTCATACCAAAGACCAGCAGCCGGGCCATTACAGGTGCCGGCGGCACAGCAGACCTTATGGAAATACTTGCGCCTGTTGCTTTCAAAGGAGACGAGATCAAATCAATGACTGAAAAGGTCGGTGGTGTCATAGTATGGGGCGGAGCCACCAATATTGCACCAGCAGACGATAAGCTCATAAGAGTGGAATACCCGTTGTCACTGGACCCGAGTTGCCAGCTCCTGGCAAGCATCATGGCTAAAAAAGGCGCCGTGGGCGCGGATTGCGTGGTCATCGACATCCCGACCGGTTCTGGTACCAAGATACCTGACGCAGAACAGGGCAGGGCAATGGCACGCGGCCTCATTGATCTGGGAGCAAGGTTGGGAATGCAGGTGGAATGCGCTATGACCTATGGCGCATCCCCAATTGGCAGGACTGTGGGCGGAGGACTGGAAGTGGTAGAGGCCCTTAAAGTGCTTGAATCCATGGAAGGCCCAAACAGCCTCATCCAGAAGAGTGTTGGTCTTGCCGGACTGATGCTTGAGATGGGCGGGGCGGCAAGCAGGGGCGATGGCAGGAATATGGCTTATGAAATATTGAAGTCAGGAAAGGCTCTGGAAAAAATGCGAGAGATAATTGAGATACAGGGTGGAAATCCTGGTATAACTTCAGGTGATATTCCCATAGGGGATAAGACCGCCCAGATATTTGCACCTGCTGATGGGTATATCGTTGAGTTCCATAACAAACGCATTGTAGAGATCGCAAGACTGGCAGGCGCACCCAAGGATAAAGGAGCCGGTGTGCTGATACATAAGAAGAAGGGCGAGACCGTAAAGAAGGATGACCCTATACTAACGATATTTTCAGAAAAAGAATGGAAATTAACCAACGCCATTAACAGCGCCAAAAAGGATTATCCCATAATTGTGGAAGGAATGTTGCTGGAGACCGTGCGTGGACAACGGGAATTGTAGTTCAGGCTTCCAGGTATTCTTCCTTTTTCCTGGAATGCTGTTTGACAAGGTCTTTTTCCAGTTTGAATGAGTAAAAGAAGACCATTGAACCCTCTGGTACATCATCCCAAAGACTCGAATCCACACAACCCTCTCCAAACTCCTCTACTAGACCTTCATAGGTGGCCGCTTCTATCTTATCGATGTTTATTGCAAAATCTTCCAGCCGCTTGGCCTGGTTGTTCTTTACCCGGTAAACGCCTTTATTGTAGAATTTCGAAGACACAAAGGTACAGGTACCGTTCTCAAGTACCTCGTCAATCCTGAAAGGGTCCAGATCTATGGTATTTCCGACTCTGGATATGTCAAGCTTTTCTTGCATGTTGTTACCACCAAAAAGATTAAACCTACTACTGCTTAGTATTTCTATTGTAATATAGTCTATTTAAAACATGCGTTTAATGAGAACAAATAGGTTTAATATCTTTACCAGATATATTCTTTCATTGAATTGCTTGCACGATTCAAGGTGAGATTTTATGAGTGAAAGAAAATATTTGATTGAATCCAGGCGCTATACGGGTGATAACGGTAAAATGAAATATGATAGCTGGATCACTTCAGCCAACGTCATAGAAGTTAAACATGAGGAGCAGTACATCGTGTTCTTCCCACTGGAAGGAGAGGAAGCAGGTAAAAAACACTACTTACCATTCTCAAATATCCATATAGTGCGCGAAATATAGACGCAATAATAGGCGGGGTCAATATCTCTCCAGATGAAAAAGTCCCTGACAACATTACCCTGATACTTCTAACCTGACAGACTCGTTGGGTCTGGTATACCAGGGCAGAGCAGCCAGTGCACCTATAACACCGTTGCCATCAAGCCATATCTTGACATGCTTTAATCCGGCTGTTTTCAGGGCATATTCCTTCGTGAGTATCCCTGTCCTGCATTCCCTGCTGTAATCCTCAAGTTGTGATGCATCGAAATCGTCCAGTACCACCATGCCGGTCTCGCTGGAGACACTATACTGTTCCAGGGCAGATTTGATATCTGTGAACAAGGACTGTTTAGAATCATTATCAATGCAGGCGAATTCCAACACGGTTGATACACAGTTCTGGGTCTTTGCCGGAACCGGGAACAGTTGCACCAGGGCATGTGATAGGTATTTTGCCTCAACACGGTCAATAGCTGATGCAATGTTATGGGCCATGGACCAGGTAGCACCTTCTTCTTTATTATCAGTATCGTCAATACCCACCAGCACCCGCTCATACCTTGGAACGGTAATGGTACCCTTTGCAGCCCTTCCACCGCCTGACTCGGATATTTCCGAGCGCAGTACACCCTTACTCCTGGCGCGGCATACAGTAGCGCCTACACCTCCGCCGCCCAGCCCCGCATAGGTAATAGCAACTTCATTGCCAGATACTTTTACCGATTCTATGCCCGCGGCAGCTACCGAAGCTTCAAGTTTGAGCGGCTCGGTCCCGGTCCTGGTGCGATAGCGTATCGTATTACCCACTGATATTACCTTGTCAATCAGGGGACTGCTTGCATAGTGGTGCATTGTCCAGGCCGAGCCCCCGTAGCAATTTGATTGCTCGATGATATCGACATGCCTGTTCTCGCGGTCACATATTGCATATATTCCGGCGTAGGTCACAGTATATGGGTCATTAAGGTTCATTTGCGCTGCTCCGGACTTCAAATCCTCATCCATACCGCACCTTCAATCCATTCTCACTCCATTCAAACACCGGTCCCCTGCGCTCAACCCCATCCATCCGCTCGCGCAACGCATGTGCCACAATAGGCAGCGCAATCGTAGCATCCACGAACACCTGCACTTTCCTGGCACCCCCGGCAATCTTACCCCAGGACACAGCTTCATCGAAAGTACACCCGGACAATCCTCCCCAGTGGGGTGCGTCCGTAGTATACTGGATGGCATAATCATGCCCCTCCACATCCCCGCCCATCAGGGATGCAATAACCTCGGTCTGCTGGATAAAGTTCTTGGGCACACCACCGCCAACATATATCACGCCCGTCTTTTTGGACTGTTCCACGATCTGCGTAATCTCATCCGCATCCTTAATCTGGTCTACTATTAACTCATGTCCCTGGCGGCGGGCATACACCAATCCAATGCCGATAGACGAATCCGTCAGAGCAGGTATGAATATTGGAACATTATGTTCATATGCACTCACAATAATGGAATCACTACGCCCACCGAGTTCCTTCACCCGGGCACCCAGAAGCGAAATAAATTCCCGGGATGAATATGTCCTCCCATTGTCAAGGGATGCACCGAAATTACCTATCAGCCTGTCAGCCTCCCTGAACTCCTCCTCAACAGCAAACACATCATGTATCCTGTCAATACCATGGCTGAACAGGGTCTCATCGTTCGCCAGGTGGGTGCCGATATAGTGTTTCCGGTTCAGGCTCTCGTGGATGTCGTGAAAGATATTGGCACCCGTAGAGACCAGACAGTCGATCATCCTGTGCTTTATAAGGTGAGTAATGATACCCCTCATACCGGCCGGAACCATAGCACCGGACAATCCCATCATTATTGTAACCTCATCCTCCTGTAACATATGGACCCATGCTTCCACTGATTCACCCAGTTTCCTGCCCTGGAATCCGGTCCTGGTCATAGCACGGGTTATTTCACTGATAGTCCTGTCTGTCACATCCATCGGGACAGTTGGGTGATGGGTAAATTGTTCTTTATTCATGGAATACGCGCCTAAAAATCAAGATATGTATAATCATTTATCTCATTTTTCATATTGTTCAGAATGCTTTTAGCTATCTGGGGATTCAACTCATCTTCGTCTACTGCCTTTTGTATGGATGATTCGATACTTTTCACCAGGCCCTGTCTGTTGAAATGGAGCATTTTCAAGACCGAACTTACATTATCACCTTTAATGATCTTCTTAATTTCCCATTCGTCTTCATCCTTAGCAACAATATGTACCTCATGCACAGCTCCGAACAGGTTATGGAGGTCACCGATAGCGTCCTGGTAGGCCCCGAGAAGAAGTACGGCTATATAATAGGGTTGTTTATCAAGTGAATGCAACTCCAGCATTTCCTTTACATCCATAACATCGGTGAACCGGTCTATCTCACCATCAGAATCACAGGTCATATCAAGTATAGTACCAATACACTCGGGCTGCATGTTCAATTTCTGTATGGGCACGATAGGGAATAGCTGATCTATGGCCCAGAAATCGGGCATGGACTGGAACAATGAAAAATTACCGATGTATTTCTTGGATAATAATTTTCTAACATAATCGAACTCTTCCGATTTATTCCCGGTCTGCTTGATGAATTTATGTATTTTCTGGCATATATTATAAAATAGTGTTTCTCCCTTAGCTTTCTCTGCCAGGTCCAACTGGCCCAGGTTGAACATATTGATAAGTTCTTCCTTAAACTCCAGACTGTCGTGGTAGTATTCGCGGTAGTTCTTCACGGTAATCTCATTAAAACAGCTCTGGAATTTCTTAATGACATTAGAATCGTCCTCGGCAACTTCAAAATCCACATTATGTATGATGGATTTCTCATACGCCAGATTGGTAATGAGCATGGAATGATAGACAGCCACTGCCCTCCCACTCTCTGATACAATGGTCGGGTGTTCAATGCCTTCCTCGTCACAAACCTCCTTGAGAGTGAACACCACATTATTGGTATATTCCTGCATGGCATAATTGGCACTGGCATCGGATGAGGTCTTGCTGCCATCATAATCAATACCAAGCCCCCCGCCAATATTAAAGTATTCCAGTTCAGGAGCCCGTTTCTTGACCTCGACATATATCCTTGAAGCTTCCATTACCGCATTTTGTATACGTCGAATATCTGTGATCTGGGAGCCAATATGAAAATGCAGCATCTTCAGGTTCTGTATCATGCCATTACTTTTCAGTTTCTCTACGGCACTGAGCAGTTCACCGGTAGTCAATCCGAACTTTGCAGATTCACCGCCCGATTCAACCCATTTGCCGCTCCCCCGTGAATATAACCGAATGCGAATACCCAAACAGGGATTGACACTGAGTTTTTTGGATTGCCTGATAATATCGTTTATCTCGTTCAACTGGTCTATCACCAGAATGATGTTCTTCCTGAAATGGGTAGCTTGCAGGGCTGTCCTGATATAATTCTTGTCCTTGTAACCGTTGCATACCAATAGCGATTCAGGGCTCAGTTTGAAGAACAGGCTCTCAATAAGTTCAGGCTTACTACCCGCTTCCAATCCATAATTGTATTTCCTGCCAACCCTGACTATCTCTTCCACTACATCCTTGCGCTGATTTACCTTTAAGGGAAATACACCTTTATAGGAGCCCTGGTACTGGAATTCATCAATTGAATGCTCAAATGAATGATATAATTCGCTTATACGGCTCTCAAGTATCTGGGGAAAACGAAACAGTATAGGAGGTTTTATCCGGTTCTTTTTAAGGTATTCCATCACTTCCAGGATCTCGACCTTATTCTTGCCTTTACCAGGTTTCACCAAAAGATTGCCTTTGCGGTTTATGTCAAAATATCCACTGCCCCAATTATCAATGCCGTATAGTTCTTTGGATTTTTCATTTTTCCAACCTGCTCCGTCATCGATATTCTTCATTTTTCTCATTTGACATTGTCACTTCCGGATATTAATAAATTTTAACATAAATAGGACTATTCATTTTAAGTTTTTCTGTGCAAATAGGCTTTTTAGGATAAAACTATTTCATCTATAACTATTGAAGGACTGGTATTATGATAAATGATGTGTTTTTCAGGTCAGTAAAAGATGTGGGAGCGAAAAACAGCCAACCAGAGCAAATAAGAGAATTGTTCCCTAAAATATCACCTGTCAATCAAGATGATATTGTGGCCATTAAGATACATCCTGGTGAATATGGCAATACCACCCACATAAGACCAGTGCTGGTACGCACGGTCGTTGACCTTGTCAGGGATGCGGGGGGCATTCCTTTTGTCACCGATACAACTACCCTGTACAAAGGTAGGAAACTTAATGCTGCAGAATTGATATGGGCGGCCGCGATGAACGGTTTTACCCAGGCCAGCATGAACGCACCGTTCATTGTGGCGGATGGATTGATGGGAGATGATGCTGTGAATATCGACATCGGGGGTTCACTATTGAAAGACATTACCGTTGCATCAGCTATCGCAAAAGCTGATTCCATGATAGTCCTATCTCATGCCAAAGGTCATCCCGGTTCAGGATTCGGGGGCGCTATTAAGAACCTGGGTATGGGTTGCCTGGATAAAGAAGGTAAGACCAGGGTCCATGAAGTAGGAAAACCGACTATTGATCCCGAGAAATGCATCGCCTGTGGCGAATGTATCGATATTTGTGCCTGGAAAGCCCTGGTATTGGGAGATACCCATGCCAGAGTGGACCATGAAATGTGCCGGGGCGAACTGGCATGTATGGGCTCTTGCCCGCAGGAAGCTATCATTGCTCCTGATGACGTGAATGTGAAGATGCAAAGGCTGCTGGGCGAGGCGGCACTTGGCCCTATCAAATGCCTGAATGGCAGGATAGGTTATATCAACTGGATATATGACCTGACCCCGGGGTGTGATTGCTTCAACTTCTCAGCGCCCAATTTTGTAGAAGACATAGGCATTACGGCGTCTACCAACCCTGTAGCTATAGATATGGCAACAATTGACCTCATCAATGAAACGATGGGACATCACGGCAGGAATATTACCGATGTGTGGGGTATCGACCCGATTGTACATCTCAGGTATGCCGAACAGATAGGTTGTGGAAAAATGGAATATTCCCTGTCAAAATAAAGCATTTACTTTTATAAGTAAGAATATAATGTAATTTTATGTTCGAATTTGTAATCGATATATCGTCAAAGGTCTTTGCTTCAATAGGTGCGGTAATTATTCTCTATGGTGGTGCCCTGGCAGCAATAAATACGTTAAAAATGGAGATAAGGAGAACTTCACTGAACTATCATGATGTGCGCAGGGATTTTACGCATAAGATTATTTTTGGACTGGATTTTCTCATTGCAGGTGATATCCTCAAAACCATCGTTGCCCCCACGCAGGATGAACTGATCCTGCTTGGTGCGATTGTTATTATCAGAACCATTTTGGGATATTTTTTGGGAAAGGAAGCTATCGAATTTGATCATTGATTCCTGAATCCCAATCAGTTATTTTGTTTTAAAATGAATCTAATATTAAGAAACGTAAGGACAACATTGGCAAAATTTTATATACCCACAAGACGTAAGAGAGTTTAAGATTTAAAGCTGTTTTGGTTCAAGGATTTATGGAAGTGTACGTCAATAACGTTTTTCCGTGTTTTTGCCAGAGTAGTCGATAATCAAATTTAAGGATGTGTAGTATGTTCGGAAATCAAGAATATAGTGCTCCGGTAAAAGCCGGGGAAACTTACGATGTGTCGATTGAAGATTTAGCAAGAGAAGGCGACGGTGTCGCTAAAGTTGAAGGTTTTATTATCTTCGTACCTGGAACAAAGGTCGGAGATGAAGTTACAATCAAAGTCAATAAAGTAATGCGAAAATTCGCTATTGCTGAAGTCGTAGACTAAGACTTTTCATTCAACTTTCTTAATAAATGGCTTTGGGTCTTGTAAAAAAGACCTGGGCCATTCAATAGTAATATGGGATTGATGTGGTGCGCAAACTACATTTTTTATAATTATGCCACCATGGCAAAATATATCCCAATAATATTTTTTTTCTTCATTTACATTTAACGTCTTCGTCTATTTTTCACCCGTCTGCGCACCAGTGAATTCGAAGCAATTATCTGTTCGAGCACAGCTTCAAACCCCTCATCCTGAGCCAGTGGTCTATCAAGATATACACCCGTAGTACCCACCTTTGCCCGCCTTTTCAGCACCCGTATCCTCTCATCCACGATTTGTTGCCCGATTCCTAACCTTTTTGCTACCATACCAGACGTTATGTCTGATAATGGCGTCTCTGCATGACCTTCAGCTATAGGCTCGATCAACATCAGCCGTTTATCCACACCAGGAACGCGGTTGTTATTAACATCTTCCAGGCCCTCAGCCCCGATCATACCTCCAAAGGCATAAAAATCCAGTTCCCTCTCAGTAGGTTGTGTCAAAGGGAAAGTAACCATTTCCTTTTGGGAAAGATGTACATGTGCCTTGACCAGGGCACCGGGTGTGGCCTGCACCAGTTTGCGACCCGTAATCCCCATATCATCCAGTGCCAGTTCTACTCTGAAGGATTGCACAACCCCTGGAATTATTATATCAATGTCACTACCGGTTGATACGTCACCCCGGGCAAGGCTGCCGTAAATAAAACACTCTAACCCGGCTCGTTCCAGTGCATCGAGTATACTTGCTGCCCGTCCCCTGAGTACCATTAACAGTTCCCAGTGTGATGTGTCGTAAATGATCTCACAGGGTTGCCCCATGGTAGCCGTCTTGTGCCTCATTCATGTACGAGATGTCATTCCACCCTAATAAAACACAAAGTCTAATAAATCAAACCTCAATAATATTATACATGAATACCAGCGCAATGACAATTGTACACCGGCAAAAACATTTATTCAGTCTCAAACCTCTTTTTGGAGATGTGAAAAGAACATGAAATTATTTGGCACCAATGGTGTTCGAGGAATCGCGAACAAGGAAATGACCGCTGATATGGCCCTGGCGTTGGGAAAGAGCCTTGGCACCTACATGCAACGACACAATTTGGGAATACGGGTAACAGTGGGCAGGGATACCCGCATCTCGGGTGATATGCTAAAGAGTGCAGCGATAGCAGGATTGTTATCAACCGGACTGGAAGTCACGGACGTTGGAGTGCTTCCCACTCCTGCACTTCAGTATTATGTGCGAAACCATGCAGATGCCGGCGTGATGATAACCGCCTCCCACAATCCCAGAGAATATAACGGGTTAAAGATCGTTGCAGGAGATGGGACAGAGTTCTCCCGCAGTGGTGAGGCAGAAGTGGAAGATATATATTTTTCACAAAAGTTCCATTCCGCAGTATGGGACCGGACGGGTACTTTTTCAAGGGATTCAACTGCTCTGGGAACATATATGGAGGCTATTACATCACTGGTGGATGGGGAAATGATACGCAATGCAAAACTAACCGTGGTGGTTGACCCTGGTTGCGGTGCCAGTTGTGAAGTGAGCCCTTTGTTACTGCGGCAGCTGGGATGCAAAGTCATTACGCTCAATGCCCAACCCGATGGCACATTTCCGGGGAGGGCACCTGAACCCACAAAAGACGCGTTGACTGACCTTATGAACATGGTCAAAGCTTCGGGCGCAGACCTTGGTGTTGCCCATGATGGGGATGCTGACAGGGTTGCTTTTGTGGATGAAATGGGTGAGTTCCTTGACGAAGAAGACCTGCTTGCCTTGATGGCAGGGCATGTGCTAAGCCACAAAAAAGGTAAAGTCGTTACCCCGGTCAGTTCTTCCCTGCAAATCAGGGACGTGACCGAATCCATGGGCGGAGAACTTATCTGGACAGCCGTGGGCAGTATCGATGTGGCACGTAAGATGATAGATACCGGGGCAGTTTTCGGCGGAGAGGGGAATGGTGGCCTGATATTCCCAGAATTCCAGTATTGCCGTGATGGTGCAATGACCGCTGCCAGGATGCTGGAAATACTAGCCGGGGGCAGGAAACTTTCAAAACTGAAGAGTGGATTGCCCGTGTATCATAACATAAAGACCAAAATACGGTGCAACAATCTGGAGGATGTCCTTCAAAAGGTTGCATGTGTCTTGAAAGAGCAGGACCTGGATGTGGATAATACTGACGGGTTGAAGGTATGGTATCCTGACGGATGGATACTTATCAGGCCAAGTGGTACAGAACCTATTATGCGGATATATGCAGAATCTAAATCTCCAGACCGTGCCAGGGAATTGATGGAATACGGAACCGGGTTGGTTGAAAAATATAATATATGAGAGAGGTAAAGTAAATGACACAAGGATGCCCCCATATCTCAGGTGTCTGGTGCAAACTGGACCCAAAGTTCTATAAGCCTAAACCAGATGAATTAAATACTTATTGTTCGAACAGCGACAATTACATAAACTGTCCAATTTATGAAAAATTCGCAAACATGGAAGGTTGTGCCTGTAGTTAACCACTATTAAGTTATGCTATGAACATACCAGAACCATAACACAATTAAACACAATTATGACCACTACAGGATATGCTACCGCTCTGGGTGCAGGAACAATAGTAAACGCCATTGCCACATGGAAAGGCTCAGCTTTCGGAATCGACCTTCACACCAGTGCAGAAGTGAAATTGAATAGCACTGACCGGATAAAAGGCATCATTAAAGGTGGCGGGAATCCCAAACTCATTGAGCGGTGTGTTCAACTGGTATTTGAGAAATTCAATTGCCAGGATGGCGCTACGGTTACGACTACAAGTGAGGTCCCTATTGCATCGGGCTTAAAAAGTAGCAGTGCTGCAGCCAATGCATCGGTGCTGGCAGCCCTGGATGCTATTGGTGAGAACATGGAACCTTTGGATGCAGCCCTTTTAGGAGTACAGGCTGCCAAAGATGCCGGGGTCACTATTACTGGTGCTTTTGATGATGCTGCAGCATCAATGCTTGGGGGTGTTGTTATTACCGATAACAGGGAATTATCCCTGATATCCAGGAACGTACTGGAATCTGAAGTTATTATCTATGCGCCACGAAAAAAAGCATACAGCTCAAGAACAGATGTGACAAGGTCCAGACTTGTTGCACCCTGGGTCGATATGGCTTATGGATTGTGTATTGAAGGGAAATATGAACAAGCGATGACACTTAACGGTTTTTTATACTGTAGTGCTCTCGGTTTTAGAACCGAACCCATGTTAATGGCACTCGAGGTAGGGGTTGAAGGTGCCAGTCTCTCTGGTACAGGACCGGCGTATACGGCGCTGGTACATGGGGAGACAGCTGACCGATTGGTAGATGTCTGGTCGGCACTTGATGGAAAGGTTATAAGGACAGAAGTAAACAATAAAGGTGCCCGGAAAGGAAGGTAGTGGTCAGCCATGACAAAACTCGTACAAATCAGGAATGACATCAAAGCCATCGATGAAGAGATAATAAAATTAATCGAAAAAAGGACCAACCTGGCAAAAGACGTGCTTGAAGCAAAGAAACATGAAAGCAAACCCATTAATGACGAATCACAGAACCAGGCGGTCATGGAAAGAGTTGCCAATATCGCAACTGAATGTGGACTTGATGCTGGAGAAGTAAAAAATATATTTAAAATACTCATAAAGATGAGTATCGAGCGCCAGCATGAGCTTAGTGGCGAAGGTAATTTACCTTAAAAAATTGGGGATAAGGCATTATTGAATTAGAAACTGTATAAGGTCCTTATCAAGCCCGGTATCATTTTGGAGTTTATCAACTATCTTCTCTTCCGGTAAACCCTCATTACGCATGGTTTTTACTTTTTCAAAAAATACCGGATTTACTTCATAGTATTCATTGATATCTTTCCGGTGGCCCCATACATCGCCTTCAAGCAGGGATATTTGTTTCATTTCAAGGAACATTCGGGTCGATTCCGATACCGTTTTCATGAACGAACCTGCTATATGGATGGCCTTGAGATTGGAACACTTATTTGCCAGTACCATTATATCCTTATTGGATGGTCTAAAAGTAAGATGAATCATTTCTTCTTTTTCATCCAGTGTGTCAATTTCATCCTTTGAACTAACTACTCGAATCTTCATTTTATTCACATTTATTTAAAATTACTTCATGATATTTAAAACTTAACATGTTATAATTACGATAACAATTTTGTTGATAATTAATAATAATAATTATTCATCAGAGATTGTTTTATATGTGTTTCAACTATAGTACAACCGTGGCTATCATGTACTACGATATTAAATTTTGCATTATTCCCCTGAATGCTACTATTGAATAATTTCCAGTTCTCCAACCCATCCAGGTGTTCCAATACATGTATCTCTTCCTGGATCTCGGATATTAGTCGTTCCTTTAAAAGTAAAGCTAAATTCTCTGCATCTTGTGCACGTAGCACCCCGCTCCCAACACCCTCGCATTCAGATATATTGAGCAGGGGTGCTCGTTCATCCTCAAAGTGCAGGTAAAATGGATATGTCCTGCAAATCCAGGGTCTCCAAAAATAGATACTGCAGGTATTATCATCGTTCAGGAATGTGCATGAACCATTGTTGTGTCTTTTCAATTCCCATTCTAATGAATGCAGGGTATTTTTGTTATCAATGAACTGGGGTGAAGATGGTTTGCATACATCGTACCAGCCAAGATTATTGGCATCCATTATACGAAGTACTTCATCCGGAAAAACTAGGACACTATTATCAGCCTGATGTGAACGACAGCATTCCCCGCATCTCTTACATTCGAATCCTATCGATGTCAACTGTCCGGCAAGTATTATATCGTCCATTTCTTCTGCCATAACCAGCATAGAGTAATTGTCTTTAATTGCCCGGAACGTTTCGAACTCCATGATATTAATCCTGCAAAGATACTATATCTATAAAGGTCATACGTAATAATAATTCAAAACGATTTGGAATAATAGGTGATCTTATGAAAAACATTACGCATTTGATGCTCTTATGCCTTATTTCATCTGTCCTCATTTCGGGATGTCTTGAAACAAAAGAAGCTGTTCCTGCAACAGTAAACCAGACTACACTGGATGAATTGGGGTGGGCACAATATGGAGAAATCGTAACCGATACTATGGTTCAGGATGTTGCTGGAATGGAAATGACAATTAGCACTGCAATGGTCACATACCGTGATGAAAAGTTGATGGGGGAAATGTTACATCAACTTGATAAATTGCTCGGTGCATATGGAATTTCTGCCAGTGGATCAGGAGAGGGACCGTTTGCCTCACAGTTCATTATAATAAGGGTAGCATTTCCAGGTGGCATATCCATACCTGAATCTATGCTCTCAAGTATTATTGACAACCAGATACAGAGTATGACTCAGGAAAGTAATATCCAGGGCTTCCAGGAAGTTAGTCAGGAAAAAGTCACCTTAAATAGCGGTTCCACAGTTACTGCAAGGTCCTTCGAAGGTTACATCAAATCAGGTGATAAAGGTATGGTGTCTGTTAAAGTTCGGAGCGTGCTTGCTGCCTGGAGTGACGATGGAATGTCAACTATCGTTGTTGGCTTAATACCTGCCGATGATCTCGTTATACGCCTCCCTACTGATATGAGAAGTTCAGGCACTTTTACTATCGAAATAGATGAGGCGCAGGAATATCAGAATATATTGACCCTCATAAAGAACGTGGAATAACTAACCCATTTTTTTTGCGGCCAGCTTGATGGCAGTTAACAGGCTGTCCCGCGGCATTATTGTAGCTACAGGGATAGTGAGGACTTTTTCCACAGTAGGGCTGACAATGGGGGCGCATACCAGTGACGTTGCCCCGTCACGCTCGGCTCTGATCGCAGCTACAATGGCTTCTTCCATTGATGTAGCTGAATATTCACGAATGGTTATTAATTTCCCGTCTATTTTCATCTTTTTTTCTATAATATTGTCGAGCACCGGCCTGGCTGCAATCACGGCGATAAAATTGCCTTGTTCGGTACCTTCTATCTTTTTTATGGTTTTGACAATCTGCCTTACTGTTTTCATATTGGGGTCACGATGACCTGATAGTATTTTGTACAGGGTACTTGAAGGTATACCTGATATTTCACTGAACTCGGCTGCCGTCATATCAAGGTCATCCTTGATTACTCTGGACAGCGTTTCCTGGAATGATTCATCTGACTCAAAGGCTGAACGCATGACTTTATCTACTGAATTCATATAATCACCTGAATAATTAGAATGACATTATCACAATAGTATTATATTGGAATTCAGTTTATACTTTTGTACATGATAATTGTTTTTATTGTCAAGATGGCTCGTTTTGGAAAACAATCCCCTCTTTTTTATCCTGATTTTGATAAAAATCATAATCACCATAGGGATATCAACATATGGGTGCCAGGGTGTTGAGATTCAAAATGAAATTGATAATGCCATAACTATCTTTATTATTTAGATAATAGAATTTTATCAGTGATGAATCATACAACGGTTTGCATAATTATTCGATCCAGTATTGCCTCGATTTTGAGAAAAGATGATAGCAATGAATGGTTAATAATTATATGTCGATTGAATTATAATAATTATTAGAAACTTTTTTCATATGATTCCACGAAAACTTAATTTAAATTTGAAACCGTTCCAACTTCTTCGGTTATTATTTGAGACGCAATTCGATATAGCTGTTCTCTCAGATTATTCTGTCGTGATTCGGCAATTTCTATGACTTTTTCTATACCAATATTTAATTTACCATCACCATATTCTTCAAGTTTTGCAATGGTACTGGGTTTCAATGTTGTGTGTATAGATCTTTTCTTTTGTCCATTATTCCATTTCATTGACATGTTAATATCTATTTTATTCTTATTTATCATGCATTTCCCCTCATTGTATATCAGGTAACCTAAGAATTTCATTACATTTAGAGAATGAGATGACATATAATGATACCGATGATTTTATTTGATTTTTAAGGTTTTCTTTGATTTTAATTGTTTATTATAGTTTATTTTAATATTTTAATGTATATTTGCGAGTTTATTCTTTAAAGTGGCATCTTAAATAATAGTTAATATATAAAATTTAAACAATATAATTGCATGTCAACTTTTTTATATATCAAAGGTGAACAGCATGAAGAAAAAATGTGGGAATAGCTGCTACTGATATTGAATTTGATATTAATTGCAAAAACTTACACTGTTTGGTACAGTAAATCTAATCCTGAATCTTGTCTCATGGAATAACAGAATTAAAAAAAAGGGCCCAATGCCCCATCTTACGTAATCTGGTAAGATTGAAAAATTGGGCGTTAGCTTAATCAAAATTTCTCATTCGATTCTACTTTTTATGATTCAAAATTAATAACTTTTAAATCCACGATTGCCTTTTTCAGATTTTCTTTTAGATCTGCAAGATTTGCATCGTTTAGGCACATCATAGCCCTTCTCTTCAAAAAATTCTCGCTCTCCACCTGTGAATTCGAATTCTTCACTACAGTCAGTGCATGTTAAAGTAATATCTTCCATACTTAATTTTCCTTATATATTTTATCAGTATTTTGACGTAATCCATAGTTTATCGTAATGTATTGATAGAATTTATTGTCCCCATCATATCTTGTTATTTTAAAAAAGATTTGACAATCACAAAAAACAATGAATACTTTTTTTCTAAATTTTAATTAGGTCTAAATACTTAATACTCCTACATAGTTATAGCTTCTTAATAAAGGTAATGCTCGTATCCAGTGAGAATTGTGTTAGATCACTAATTTCCCTATTTCCCAAATGTCCAGAATTATGAAATAACATATCTCTGCGTTATTGATATGAAAATGCGACCGCCGGGAATCGAACCCGGATTAGAGGCTTGGGAAGCCACTGTCATACCGCTAGACCACAGTCGCACAAAATCGTCAGTGAATTTTGGTTGGAGATATTCCAATTCGTCTTACTGCCTATTAATCCTTATCCTTTTAACGCCGAACATGAAAAAACATCACCTTTTTATAATCTCCTATCCTTTTAGTTCCACATTATTTAAGATTCATTTTTTTCGAGGACAAGCCAATATGATTGATAGAAACGAAATTATCGATATCCTGCAAGAATACAACTCCACAGAATACAAAATAGGAACCATGGCATCCCATTCAGCTCTGGACGTATTCGATGGCGCTGTAGAAGAAGGTTTCAGTACCTATGCCGTATGTCGCAGCGGCCGGGAACAAACCTATACCAAATATTTCAAGACCGCATGCGATGAAGACGGCAATGTCCTGCGCGGTGTGGTAGACGACTGGGTTGTATACGATCAATTCGATGAGATACTCCAGCCTGATGCACAGCAGAACCTCATTGACAACAACGTTCTGTTCATCCCCAACCGCTCATTCACATCATATTGCGGCATAGACGCAGTAGAAAATGATTTCAGGGTACCTCTTGTAGGCAGCAGGAACTTACTGCGCAGCGAGGAACGTGGCGAAGAACAGGACTACTACTGGCTGCTGGACAAAGCAAACCTACCCTACCCGGAAAAACTGGATGACCCGCAGGATATCGATGAGCTGGTAATGGTAAAACTCCCTCACGCGGTAAAGAAATTAGAACGTGGTTTCTTCTCAGCAGCATCCTATGCCGAATACGTGGAAAAATCAGAAGCACTGCTGTCCCAGAACGTCATCACCCAGGATGCCCTTGACAACGCCCGCATCGAACGTTACATTATCGGCCCGGTCTTTAACCTTGATTTCTTCTACTCACCTCTTGAGGAAGAACTTAGCCCCCTCGAACTACTGGGAATTGACTGGCGGTTCGAGACGAGCCTGGACGGTCATGTCAGGCTGCCTGCACCCCAGCAGATGACACTGAAACCCCACCAGAAAACCCCTGAGTACACAGTTTGCGGCCACAATTCCGCAACTCTTCGTGAATCACTGCTTGAAGAAGCTTTTGAAATGGCTGAAAAATACGTAGCTGCTACCCAGAAATATTACGACCCTGGCATCATCGGTCCCTTCTGCCTCCAAACCTGCGTGGATAAGGACCTCAATTTCCACATCTATGATGTGGCACCCAGGGTAGGTGGCGGTACCAATGTCCATATGTCTGTTGGACATCCATACGGCAATACGGTCTGGCGCGTTCCCATGAGTTCAGGCAGGCGGTTGGCGATGGAGATACGTAACGCTATCGAGATGGATAAACTTGATATGATAGTAACATAAATTCTGCCTCCAGAATGAGGATATATATCAAGACATTCGGCTGTACTGCAAACAAGGCCGACAGTCTCAGGATGAGACAACTGCTAACAGCCGAAGGACATACTTTTACCGATACTGAAGATTCCGCTGAAATGGTGCTGGTGAACACCTGCACCGTTACCTGTACTACCCAACGGCATGTCCTGAAATATATCCGCTCGGTCTCTGGTTCAGGAAAACAGGTCACTGTGGCTGGATGCCTTTCCGCAGCACAACCCGAAACACTTAAAGATATAAACTGCAGGATTATCATTCCATCCTCCCTGGAAGATATAATTAATATAACAGGGGATGAGGGAAATGAAACCGATATAACCCCGGATTCAGGCAACGCTATACCTTTGATTGAAGAGGTGACCGGGATTGTCAGCATTTCACAGGGTTGTGTGGGACATTGTTCTTACTGCATTGTAAGGCAGGCCAGGGGTGAATTGATAAGCCGTTCCATACCCGAAATCGTTCAGGAGGTCAGGTCTATGATAGCTTCTGGTGCCAAAGAGCTCCAGCTCAGTTCACAGGATATTTCAGCTTACGGACTGGATACAGGAGTCCGCCTGCCTGAACTCCTGAAAGCATTGAACGCTATTGATGGTGACCATATGATCAGAGTAGGGATGATGAATCCATTCACTATACTTGATATTGTTGATGAGGTTGCTGATGCATTCAAAGAAACACACATATTTAAGTTCCTGCACCTGCCTATCCAGTCCGGTTCTGAACGAGTACTGGAATCCATGAACCGCAAGCATACTGTTGACGAGTTCAAGCTCATCGTACAAGCATTCAGGGAAATGTTCCCCTCTATCATCCTGTCAACGGATTTTATCGTAGGATATCCTACCGAGACCAATGAGGATTTTAACGCAACGCTAGAACTGCTGGAAAATATTAAACCTCAAAAGGTCAACATTACACGTTACTCCCCACGACCCAATACCCCGGCATCCCTGCTGTACGATATGCCTGACAGGTTTAAAAAAGAGCGCTCCAGAGTACTCACAAACTCACATCATGATCTGACCCGGGCAATATTACAGAGTAAGATAGGAGAACAAACCCGCATACTAACAACCCATGCCGGTAAGAATAATTCTACTGTTGGACGAGATAATTACTATAACATGGTAGCGGTTCGTGAAAATCTACCGCTGGGTGAGTGGCATAACGTTACCATTGTAGATTCAACTATCACCTATCTGATAGGCGAAGTTCAAAAGGAGGAACAAACGAATAAATAAATGATTTAGATAAAAAAAAGATGCGGGGCATTATACCCCGTTGCATAAGATTTATTCCTATATATCAGGTATCTATGCATCTATACATATCTTTTAATGATGGCCTTTGTCAGTCACCTTTTCTGCCTGTTGCTTCTTGAATGTTATTTCTGTAGCATCCAAACAAGTCTCACACAGATTTACTTCTTTCTCCTTGTAATAGGGCTCGCTGAAATCCGGGACTTTTAATCCGACACTATACAGCTTTTCGTCTTTCTTGCTGCACAGGTCACATTTTTTTCCTTTTGCTTCAACACGAGTACTATTGGCTTTATGGGTAGCGTTGGTACATTCCTCGCATATGCCCATCCACATTCCGGTAGGGAAAGCTTTCCTGAATCTCGGCACGTCAGGTTTCACAGGACAAAGAGTAGGTCTTGATACACCGCATAGATCACAATCTCCCATTTTTTTCACCTCCTATAGTCCCAATACATTCGCTGCACTTGCTGCCCAGTTGATAAAAGGTTCCGGAACAATACCTATTGCCAGGACACCTATCAATGCCAGAAAAATAGCAAGTGAATATGCTCTGGGTAAGGCCAATTTCTCACTGGACGGGGGTGGCAACACATACATATATTTCACGACCCTGGCATAATAATACAGGGACAATGCACTGTTCAATATGGCAATAGTCACTAAGAACACAAATCCGCCTTTCAATACTGAATAGAACAGGATGAACTTGCTGACAAAACCTGCCGTTGGTGGAATGCCAGACAGGGCGAACAGGAATATCATGATGCAAAATGCCAAAAATGGCGACCTTTTACCAAGACCAGCGAAATTATCCAGATGGTCAACGTCCTTTGCACTGCTGTTTTCCTTCACTAACATATAGCCCAGTGCTGCT
Organism: ANME-2 cluster archaeon; assembly: GCA_019429385.1. Lineage (NCBI taxonomy): Archaea > Methanobacteriati > Methanobacteriota > Methanomicrobia > Methanosarcinales > ANME-2 cluster archaeon. The sequence goes on from JAHYIS010000009.1 coordinate 45,666, forward strand.
ACAGCAATGAAAGCACCTGTTTTCATGAAAGCATGGGACATAACATACAGGACTGCACCTGTCAGTGCTTCTGGCGACATTACCACAAATACCATGGAAATGTACCCAGCCTGTGCCACAGAAGAATACGCTAACATTCGCTTCAAGCTTCTCTGGCTAAGAGCAACTACATTACCAATAGTCATGGTAAGTATGGCAAGAATAGTGAACACTATTGCCATATCTACCTTGACAGCTATCATTGCAATCAACAATACCCTGAAAGCTGCCACAAAGGCCATCTTCTTTGACCCGGCTGCCAGTAGTGCCGATATCACGGTAGGTGCGCCCTGATATGTATCCGGCGCCCACATATGGAATGGTACCAGAGCCATCTTGAATCCGAAACCAGCGACGATCAGCATCATCGCCATTATACCTAATGGACTCTGGATGACGGTTGGATTGGCACTAAAGAATTCTGCGATGTCACTGACATTGGTCAGGCCACCGCTCAAACCGTATAAATATGACAACCCAAACAACAACAAGGTAGACGACAGGGCACCTACAATAAAGTACTTTATAGCAGCTTCCATACTGCTTGGGTCCTTTTTGTTGAACCCTGCCAGAGCATATGTGGACAAACTTGCCAGTTCAAACCCGATGAATATAGTCACAATATCCACTGCTGAGGCAACTACCATCATACCGATAGTTCCGAACAGTATCAAAGTGTAATATTCATCCTGGTTCTGATGATTATCATATTGTTTTAGTGATGCTATGACAACAATTAATGACACCAGTAAAAACGTCAGTTTAAAGAACTGGCTCATCGGGTCAATTGTCAGGGAATCTGCTATTATACCTTCCAACGGGAAACCATAAGTTCCCCTGAATACCACGATAAGACTGGCCAAAACAAGAGATAGTCCGGCAATATACCCCAAAGCCCTTTTCTCTTTCGCCTCAAGACCCAGGCCTATCAACATTATGGCAAGTGCGCTAATGGTCAATATTATTTCCGGAGCAAATTGAGATATCAAATCAACGAAAGTCATATTACATCACTCCTGGAATGATTTTACTGGCATATTCAAACACATTCATCACTGGTGCAGGATATACTCCGAAAAGTATTATCAGTAATACCAGTATTGCCATTGGTATCATCTCGTAGACTGCCAGGTCATGAGGTTCACCAAGTTTTTCATTGTAACTGCCAAACATGGCTCGTTGCATCGCCCATAAGTGATATCCGGCTGTAGCCACAATACCCAACATTGCCAGGAGTGCAAATACAGGCAATGTTAGATAACTTCCTGTCAATACCAGGAACTCGGCAACAAAACCACTCATAGCCGGAAGTCCCAGTGAAGCCATAAATCCGGCCATCATCAGGAAAGCAAGTTTAGGCATCCTGTCTGCTAATCCACCCAGTTCAGAGATCTTCCGGGTATGCACAGTGTGCTGTATAACACCAACACTCATGAAAAGCACGGCAGTGATCAATCCATGACTGAATTGCTGGAACATGGCACCACTTACTGACATGAAATTGAATGCGGCTGCACCCAGCATAACATATCCCATATGGGCTACACTGCTGTATGCCACCATCTTTTTCATGTCCTTCTGCGCAAGTGCCAAAAATGTTGCATACAATATGCTTACCACAGCCAGCACCGCCATTAGAGTGATTATATCTGAGCGATATTGTCCCAGACCATTAATCATCGGCAATAGTACCCTGAAAAGACCGTATCCGCCCATCTTGAGCAACACGCCGGCAAGCAGTACACTGCCTGCTGTTGGTGCCTCAACATGGGCATCTGGCAACCAGGTATGGAATGGAACAGTGGGCATCTTGACCAAAAACCCAAAGAACAGGGCAAGGAAGATGGCAACTCTCATTTCAGGAGATGCTATATCTGCAAATGCCTGTAACAACACTGGTATCTCAAAGGTATTTACACCAGTACTGAAATACAAGGCAAATATACCCAGTAACATCACAAGACTGGCAACATGGGTGTAAATAAAGAATTTAATGGCTGCATAATCCTTGTTAGGACCACCCCAGATACTTATCAGGAAGTATAGCGGTATCAATGTCAGTTCCCAGAATATGTAGAACAGGAAGAAATCAAGGGCCATGAACACCCCGAACACTCCAGCCTGCAGTACTAGTATCAAAGCAAAGAACTGGTTCGGTTGTTTATTCTCTCCCCATGCATAAATTACAGTCAATGGACAGAGTATTGCATTTAACAGTATCAGCGGCATACTGACTCCGTCAGCACCAAGATAATAATTTATTCCCAAACTGCTTATCCAACTGATCTTTTCCACGAACTGGAATTTCAGGAAGGCCAGACCGGAATTGAACTGGAGATATATCATTACTGTAAGTACCAAAGGTACTGCTGAAGCAATTAACGCTATCATCCTTGCTGATTCACGGGTTTTGGTGAAAAGTGTAATTGCTGCACCTATGAGTGGGATGAACAATATTAATGAAAGCACGCTATCCATCTTAAATCACTCCAAATGTTAATACCAAAGCTAACAAAGCAACCCCTAAAATCGTTGCAGTGGCATAGTTCTGCACGACACCTGTTTGTATCTTTTTCAAGACTTCTGCTCCTCCTATGATAAACGAACTGATGCCATCAATGATACCATCCACGATCTTACGGTCACTGAACTCACCTGTCAATGCAAGTACACCATAGGTAAACTTCAGGGATATCAGTTCAATGAATATCTCGTGCTGGTAATATCGTTTGGCAAGTATCCTGTAAAGTGGATTTCGCATATTCCCTATGGATGCTACACTGAACATCCGTTTGTGGTATATGGCCCAGGATATTGCTAATCCAAGTAACCCGGCAATAACCGGCAGCATCATGATAAGTGTATCGTGTGCGAGTGTCAGATGTACGATCGGATTTTCAGGGATATGATATCCGCCCCTCTCGGCAAGTCCGTGGATGTAACCGCTGGGATCTATCTCTTCAAAGAACTCATTCTCATAAGTAGTCTCAAGATAGTGGATGAACGGTGAGAAGGTAAGAGCACCGAATACCAGGGCCAATGCAGCCAGGATCATTAAAGGTACTGTCATAGTTGAAGGAGATTCATGTGCATGTCTTTCCTGACGGGGTTTTCCCGTAAAGGCCATGAACCATAGTCTGAATGTATATATAGACGTCAGCAATGCAGCGGCTACTCCAAAGAAAAATATCAAAGAGCCGTAAGCACCACCAAAGTGTAAGTAGGAATACGCACCTTCAAGGATAATCGCATCTTTGCTGATAAAACCACTGGTACCGAGCTTTATGGCACCGATACTTACGGGAATACCTATACCCGCCAATGCGAGCGAAGAAATCAACATAGTAATGGCTGTGATCTTCATTTTACCATACAGACCACCCATCTCACGCAGGTCATTGGTTCCCACTGCATGAATGACACTACCGGCACACAGGAACAAACATGCCTTGAAGAAAGCATGGTTGATCAGATGGAACATGGCGAAGCCTACTGCTTCGGCACCGATTATAGCACCGACACCCAATCCCATCATCATATAACCCAATTGGCTGATCGTGGAAAATGCCAGCACCCGTTTGATATCATTCATCACCAGTCCCATAGTGGATGCGAACAGGGCCGTGAACCCGCCAATCAATGCAACAATGATAAGTGATTCAGGTGCTGCAATGAACATTGGGAACGTCCTGGCAACAAGATATACACCAGCCGTTACCATTGTGGCCGCATGGATCAAGGCCGAAACGGTTGTCGGGCCTTCCATGGCATCCGGCAGCCATACATGGAGCGGGAACTGCCCGCTCTTGCCCACAGCACCACCAAAGAACAACAATGTGATGATAGTTAGCTGGTCTGTTGGTATAAGCGTTAAATGTGCAAATATTGTCTTGAACTGGAGCAGGTACACAGTCCCGTGACTACCAACTTCGGGAAGTACGTGCGTGTACATGTTGAAATATAATATCACAATACCTGCCAGGAACAGTACATCACCCACCCGGGTTGTTAAAAATGCCTTCTTGGCTGCAGCTGCAGCCGAAGGTTTGCGGAACCAGAACCCGATGAGGAGATACGAACACAGACCTACCAGTTCCCAGGCAATGAAGAACTGGAGGATATTGTCAGCCAGGACTACACCAAGCATGGCAGCTGTGAAAAGTGCCGTTTCTGCGAAATACCTGGTCTGACCAGGATCATGTGACATGTAACCCAGGGCATATATGTGAATAAGCAAACTTACGAACGTAACCATCATCAACATCACAATAGCCAGCGGGTCAATGAAAATGCCAACATTCAGCACGCTGAACCAGTGAGCTGATTGTTCTACGGTTCCATGTTCTGGATATATCTGCAAAAATATTAGTACAGATATGATAAATGACAGTGCAATTGCTACTATTGGTATGTGTCCACCGCCATGGGGCATTTTTTTGCCAAAGGCAAGGGTAAGAACAAAGGCAAGTACTGGCAAGCCCGGAATTAAGAATGCTAAAGAACCAAAATCCATATTTACCACCTCAAAATATTGATGTTGTCAATATTGACATTGCCCCTGGACCGGAAGATGTTCATCAGTATTGCGAATCCTATTGCCGCTTCAGCCGCTGCCAGCGCAATGCTGAACAGTACAAAAACATGACCGTTGACCTGGCTGAAATGTGCTGAAAATGCTACCAGGTTGATGTTTGCTGCATTGAGCATCAGCTCAACACACATCATGATCATGATTCCTGAACGCAGTGTCATTACACCATAGACCCCAATGCTGAAGACTATAGCAGAAACAATGAGATAATAACTAACCGGTAACATTACTCCTCCTCCTTTTTGGCCATGTAAATACTCCCTAACAACGCCGCTAACAGGACAAGCGAAAGAACCTCAAAGGGAATCACATATTGGGTGAACAAAAGGCTTCCAACATGTTCAACCGCACTTGGGTCCTTTGAGCCGTCATTCCAAATAGTAAAATCAATGGATTTGGCATCACCCCAGGAATTGGATGCAGAAGCACTCAATATGGCGAGTACAAATGCTGCAACCAGAAGAAGTGCAGTCGCCAGGTTAATAATATTTCCAACTTTACCCGATAATTGTTCCATCTTTAGTCCACCTCCTGTCCTCTGTTGGTAAGCATCACTGCAAACAAGATCATCACGCCAATAGCTCCAACATATACCAAAATCTGTACAACAGCTATGAACTGCGCGCTAAGCAGTACATAGAACCCTGCTGCACTCATCATAGCTATAATGCAATGAAAAGCGCTGTGAACAACTTCCTTTGATCTAACCACCATAATGGATGAACCAATCATGATCATTGATATTATCGCGAAAGGTATTATTTGAAGATCTATCATTTCTTATATCCCCCGGTCCTTCCTTCAAGTTCAGCTTTATTTGGAGCTGCGAGTTGATCTGGACTGTAGATCGTCTCTGCCCTGGTCCAACAGGCCAATTCGAAATGTTTTGTCATAGACAGTGCCCCGTTTGGACAAAATTCAACACATAATCCGCAGAACATGCAATGCCCGTTATCAAATTGTGGATACCATTTCCCGGATTTTACAATCTCAATGACATCATTGGGACACATCTGGGAACATATGCCACAACCCACACATTTATCCTTATCCAGATGTTGCTGCCCCCTGAATGCATCAGGAAGTTCCATAATCTCTTCCGGGTACAGTCTCGTTACAGATTTTGTATATACATTGCGAAGTGTCAAATATAAATTTTTCAGTACCATCTCTTTCCCCTCCTCAGGCCCACATTAATCCAATGATAGTTGACCACACCAGATTTAGCAATGCAAGTGGGATCAATACTTTCCAGCCGATGTCACTTACCTGGTCGATCCTTAACCTGGGTAATGCACCACGTATCCATATCATGATCATGATCACAACAATTGTCTTAATAAGCACCCAGAAGATACCGGGAATCCACAAATTACCGATAATCGGGAGTCCATTCCATCCCCCCAGGAATATCAGGCTTACCACAAATGCGCCAACCACTGCATGGAAATATTCAGCAAAGAATGCCAGACCCCATCTCATACCACTATATTCCGTAGCCCACCCTGCAATGAGTTCTTCCTCTGCTTCTGTCTGGTCAAATGGTATTCGTCCCACATCAGCCAGCAAGGCGATGCCAAATACGATAAATCCCAATGGCTGTAAAATAAGGAACCATAAACTTGACTGGGCTTCCACGATCTCAACAATATCCAGCGAATGTGCCATCACTGCCACACTGATAATTGAAATACCTAAGGGAACTTCATACCCGATCATCTTTGCAATGTTCCTGAATCCTGCAAGCAACGAATATTTACTGCCTGAACCCCAGCCTGCCATAAATATACCAAAAATTGCCAATCCTGAAACCGCTTCCAGATAAAGAATACTGACATCCATTCGGGATACAGCTACAGCATATTCATTCCCTTTGATCATAAGGAGGTCAAAAGGGATTACTGCCACCATTAAAAAACCGGACGTAAGTGCGACAATTGGGGCACCGATAAATAACCATTTATCTGCATTGGCAGGTATAACATCTTCTTTCGTGAATAGTTTGATGGCATCAGCGATCAGCTGTAATAAACCGAACCGGCCCCCAACACGGTTCGGTCCGATCCTGGATTGGATATCTCCCAGGAATTTTCGCTCAAGATATACCATTAAAAGCGCTCCTCCAAATACACATCCGATCACAACTCCACCAAGTAAGCCCCTAACCCAGGGTGATAATTCCCAGGTTGAAAAGAACCAGACAAGAAAATTCATAATTCCCTCATATATTTCAACAAATATTCCCATACTATCCCACCTCCTACCTGTCGACCTCACTGGTACATGAATCCATACTCGCAGCTATTGCTGCCACATCTGCCACATATGTTCCCACCAATAATGGGGGAAGTGCCTGTGCCGTAGCAAATGCGGGACCCCTGATTCTGAATCGATATGGTTTATCTGAACCATCTGAAATAATATACATTCCCATCTCTCCCCTTGGATCTTCAGTACGACTATACACCTCTCCCGGTTTGGGCCGTGTAATATAAGGCATTACATCCTGCTTGTATTTGCCAGAAGGCATCTGGTCCAGAACCTGCTCAATAATGTAGATGCTCTCAAGGATTTCCAACAGTCTTACTTTGACACGAGAAAATACATCGCCATCAGTCTGGGTGATCACATTGAAATCAAGTTCATCGTATACCAAATATGGCTCGACCCGCCTCAGATCATATTCCACACCTGACGCTCTCAAAGGTGGTCCTGCCACTCCAAGTTCTTTTGCTTGCTTGGCAGTTAATACTCCCACACCTTTTGTCCTCTTGAGATAAATAGAATCACTGGACAACATCCCATCGTGGGATTTGATCATCTTCTTCAACTCGCCCAGGGTTTTTAATGCCATCTCTTTATAACCCGGTGGAAGGTCATTTGCCACTCCGCCAAACCGTGCATAATTATGGTTCAACCTTGAGCCTGTAATAGCTTCCAGCAGAGATACGACTCCTTCCCTCTCCCGTACCATATAAATGAACATGGTCAAAAAGCCCACATCTGTTGTATATTCACCTATTCCCAACAGATGGCTCTGTATCCTGCAAAGCTCATTGGTCAATACCCTGAGATATTTTGCACGGTCTGTAGGTTCTATACCCAGTAATTCCTCTACACCCCGACAATATACATCATTATTGGAATTAGAGGCAAGGTAACATATCCTATCACTAAGTGGCAGGATCTGGATATATGTCCTGTCTTCAAACACCTTTTCCATACCTTTATGGATATACCCGATCTTGAGTTCGGCCTCTCGTATGGTCTCACCCTCTATCTTCAGGTCAAGCAAAAAAGGACCTGGTTGCAGCGGATGCTGTGGTCCAAGATGCAAGAGAATTTCAGACGGCCTGGGTGGGGAAGTAATTTGAGTTGATTCATGCGTCATTTTTCATCACCTATGTTGGATTGGGATATCCTGCGTAATCTTTTCGCAGTGGCCATTCTCCTTCCATATCTTCCGGTAGTAATAAGACCTTCAAATAAGGACAATCATTAAATCGTATACCAAAAAGTTCGTACGTTTCCCGTTCATACCAATTTGCATTCCAGTAGATATCACAAAGTGAGTCGATCTTCGGATCATCCCTGGGTATTGAAGCTTTTAATGTTATGACCAAAGGTCCGGAATATGATGTGATATGATATACCACTTCCATCTTATCAGGAGGATAATCCACACCTGATAAACAGGAAAGATGGTCAAACCCTTTGTCAAGTAAAAATTGCATGATCTCTTTAACCTTGCTTGAATCGATCCTGGCTACCGCCCTGTTAAGTGAGGGGACGTCCACACCGGACACTGCATTTGGGAACTTGTCAGATAATTCAATCATTATGGTTTTATCAATCATTTCTTTTACTGCTCCTTCTTCTCCCATATGTTACACCCCTTTGTCTGCTGGATTTGGAACTGCAGTCCTGTCCTGCTGTGCTTCGATCTTTTTCTGAAGCTGTATGAAACCCTCAAGAAGAGCTTCGGGTCTTGGCGGACACCCGGGAATGTAGATATCCACCGGGAATATTTCATCCATATTGATAACAGTACTATATGATTCCCACCATGGGCCGCCGGAAATTGCACATTCTCCCATCATCAATATCCACTTAGGTTCCACCATCTGGTCCCATACTCTTTTCAATGCAGGTAGATATTTTTTGGTAACATAACCGCTTATCATCATCACATCAGCCTGTCTTGGGGATGCACGCGGGATGATACCGAACCTGTCAGTATCATAGTGTGCGACACCCACGCATATCTGTTCAATTCCACAGCAACCCATTGGATGGGTCATAAACCATAATGAATTCTTTCGGCCCCAGTTTACCAGTTTTTGCAGGGGAGAACTCTTTATAAAATCATGTATTGCACTGGTAGTGGTGAATGCAACATTCGATGGCAGCTCGATCTCTATTTCACCCACTGTAAAACCCCCTTCTTCCATGCATAAACATATCCCAGAAACACAACCAGTAAGAATAAAAACATCTCAAACACAGCAAGCCCCGTACTGAACCCAAAAATAGCATCCTTTACCGTATTGTTCACATATATGGTTACCCATGGATACAAGAATAAGACCTCAACATCGAACAATACAAAAAGTATCGCCAATGCATAATATTCAACATTGAACATAATGTTCGCACTACCAGTGGGCACAGAACCGCTTTCATATGTCGTGAACTTGGCCGGCGACCTGCTTCTTGGCGATAACTGCTTTACCATAAACATTATTGCCAGAGGAATCACTAACCCAAATAGTACGAAGATAGCTACAGGTATAAAAGTATCAATAATCTCCATATCATCACCTAAATGTCCTAACGAAGTTGAGTTAGATTATATGTATAAAAATGTTATGAAATAATTTTCATTAGACCAAAGGCTAAACAAATCCCAAGTATGCCGATTATTGCATACAAATCACTTTGAATCCAACTCGGATTTAGATATAATTAAAAAGATATTATAAAAAATAGGAAAACATAATAATTAAGCAGGTCAGCTCCCTGAGGAGCATAACCTACCCTATACGACCTATTGTATCGTTGCCAGAGGCTCGAGATCCAGTCTGTTAGATTCGAGCTGTTGAATTGCGATTTCAGCTACCCGCTTTCCTGATATCAGCATGCCACCAAAGGTCGGACCCATTCTGGGCAGGCCATGTACGGTGGCTACAGCCATTCCCGTGGCCAGCAATCCCGGATATACCTCACCAGTATATTCTACAAGGAGATCCTCGCTGCGGCTTACCCACATACCGCCAAAACCTTTCATAGCTACCATACCCCTTTTCACCAGGCTGTTCACTACAATTGCATCATGCCCGGTTGCATCGATTACCAGTTTTGATTCCACTGCAACAGGGTCCACGCAGGTAATAGCCCTGGGAAGTGCACCCACAGGCGTCCAGTTGATGACTACTCCAGCCACGCGGCCTTCGCGCATGACAACATCATCCACCTTGGTCATGTTTATTATCTTTGCACCTGCATCGCAGGCAGCAGCTATCAGTTTGGAGCAGGCATGTGGTCCGTTTGCCATGAACAATCCGGGCTCAACTTCCTCGTATGGTACCCCTATCTCATCCAGCACGACCTGGCCGGGAGCCCGCACGGTCAGTTTGTTCATAAGGTAACCGCCTATCCAGAAACCGCCACCAAGATAGTTGTTAGATTCAAATATCACGACATTTTTTCCAGCAGATGCCAGTTCTTTTGCTGCCACAAGACCGCTGGGGCCTCCACCAACGATCGCAACATCAGATTCGATAATGGTATTAAAATCCCTTGTAAATCCATTGATTATTGCTCTCGTTACCTGTTTCTCATCTATATGGTCAAATTTTATCATAAAATCACCCGTGGTGCACAATCAGTTATAGTGAACAATGTTGGTTTGTTAATTCACACCGTTAACTTATCCATTCAAACAATATATCCTTTTTGGAATCGAAAAATATTAAAGTGGCCTGGTCTTTACAATGTCTGACTCGATATCATCCATCTCATGAACGAAAGCACTGGCAATTTCCCCGGCCAGTCCCATTACGTCCATGATACCCAGCAAATCCAGACATGCTACCCTGACATCCGGTGGTGTACCCTCACACGAGATGTTCATACCAAAATGTACTTTTTCTGAAGAGATACCTGCTGTAGCTATGCTTACTGAAAGTTTACCTTTTTCAACAAACAGGTCATCGCCATTACGCTTTGATTCTATGCCATGCTGTGCTAAAACATCCTTTGCACACACAACAAGCATACGTTGTATGAAATATGCAAGCTTCATACTGGCAGGGGAATCAAAACGCTCCACGATAAAATGCAACAGGTCTCCACCCTTTATAGCCTTGTGGTTCTGCAGGTCTTCAAGGTCCTTTACATTAGCATCGGGAATGTCCATGGCTCCCCTGAATACCACGATACTGTTGCCAGGGATACCTATTGAATATGCCCATAACGGGTTTATCTGCGACCCGTCATAGTCCAGTGTTTTCGGTAATATCCGAACTGAAATAGAATTGGTTTCCATAAAAAAAATTATTCTGGTTTTTTGCCCAATATTATTTCAATGGCTGACACATTAGATTCACCGCGTTCGGAAGTTACTTTTTCGGTCGAGATAATAATATCTTTTACTTCCATGTCAGTCAAAAATCTGTTCCTTGCGACCTCAGCAACATCGACCGCCCTTGATATTGCTCTTCCCCGTGCCTTAATGGTCACAATCTCAGCACCACTATTGTATTGGGTTACCACTGCGAGTACATAGTTCATCACTGGTTTATTACCGACAAATACTACATCGTCATTTTCCATTTCGTCACCTCACCGAAAATCAAAGGAGATATTATAGGTTTAAACTATGTTACATATAACTTTCTCTTAACGTTTCTGAGGCACAGCTCAATGAGAAAGCATTCTTGCATCCACAGCATATGCCCCGTCTGGATAAACCACAAGAGGATTAATGTCCAGTTCAAGTATTTCAGGATATTTATCAAGCAATAACGACAATCCTGTAATTACGTCGATAATTTTTTCCATGTCTACTGCCGTTCTCCCCCTGGCTCCCCCCAGGATGGGACTACCTTTGATCTCAAGAATCATCTGTCGCGCCATCTCCCTGTCCACGGGTGTCACCCTGAAGGAAACATCCCTGCATATCTCTACAAATATACCTCCCAGACCGAACATTATTACATGACCGAACTGAGGGTCACGTTTTGCACCGACTATCACTTCCAGGCCGGGTTGTGCCATCTTCTGGAGCACCACACCCTTAATCCTGGCATTGGAGACCATTGAAATCACACGCTCCATCATTGTATGGTATGCCGCCTCCACTTCCCCATCTGAACCCAAACTGAGAACAACACCTCCAACATCACTTTTATGACTGATATCAGGAGACAATATCTTCATGACCACCGGATAACCGAGCACGTTCGCTGCATCCACCGCTTTTGCGGCCGTTGATGCCCGGATCATAGGTAATACCGGGATATTTGCATCCCTAAGCCGTTCCCATATCACTTCTTCCATCAAACCCTCTCCTTTACGTTCTCAAGGAAACCATGATGTTTGACCAGTGACGCAAGTGCTTTCACTGCCCTCTCAGGTACCGGATAATTAGGAAGTCCTCCCTCTTTCAGGATATTCACACCTTTCTCTGTACCTGCTCCGCCCATCCAGCATGCAATAATAGGTTTGCTGCATGTGCCTCTGTGAATATCCACTATGGCCCTGGCAGAGATACTTGCATCCCACATTACCGTATGCACATATATCACAATCATAGCATCGATGTTCGGGTCAAGCAGCATCTGCCTCACGATACCGTTGTACACATCATATCCCGCCAGTCCGGCTGTATCCACTGGATTTCGTGCAGAAGCAAAACCAGAAACCAGTTCCTTTATCCTCTCCCTTGTTTCAAGCTGCAGTTCAGGTATATCGAGACCCATCCTTTCACATGCATCTGATGCAATGATACTGGCACCGCCACCATTAGAGATTATCCCAACGCGTTTCCCTCTGGGTGCAGGCTGGACCGATAAGGCAAGTGCCGAATCGAACAGGTCATCGATATTTTCCACCCTGATAATACCGGCCTGCTTAAATGCTGCACTGTATACCTCATCTGACCCTGCAAGACTACCTGTATGGGAGAAAACCGCTTTAGAACCGCTCTCGGTACGCCCGGCCTTCACTGCCAGTATGGGTTTTGATATCCTTTTTGCCACATTCATAAACTCCCGACCCCGATTGACACCCTCCACATACATGGCTATCACATTTGTGTTCGAGTCCTCATCCAGGTATTCCAGCAGATCAACATCATCAATGTTTGCCTTATTTCCCGTACTTACCACAATGTTCAGACCCAAACCCATCTCCATGGTCCAGTCAGCCAGTGCCAGCCCAAGCGTGCCGCTTTGCGTGATGAACGAAATGCCGCCAGGATTTGGCAGCCTTGAGATGATACTGGCATTCATACCGATTTTTGAATTGACGACACCCAGGGTATTGGGGCCAATGAGCCGCATTCCATAACGTTCAATGATCTCAATTAACCGTTTTTCAAGTTGCCGTCCCTCATCTCCGGTCTCGCTGAAACCTGCCGTTATCATTATTATTCCTTTTATCCCCTTCTTGCCACACTCATCAGTAACTTCAAAGACCAGGGAAATAGGTACCGCTATTACGGCCAGGTCAACCGGTCCAGGTATATCCAGCACAGAACTGTAGCATGTCCGACCCAGGATTTCCTGTTCCCGTGGATTCACCGGGTACACTTCACCTTTAAATCCGCTATCAAGCAAGTTCTTTACTATGCTATTCCCCCATTTACCAGGACTGGCAGATGCACCAACCACAGCAATGGAATCTGGTTCAAATATGGATTTTAATGTCAAAAATATCTACTTCCTGTACGTCATAGCTTTGGATACCCGATGTCGGGCAATAGACTCAGCGGCCTTTCGAGGGGTCATGGCTTCTTTACGTGACAACTCAAGCACTTCCCTGGTATTGTTCTTTATGGTCATTTCGATCTTTTCAAATGCCTGCTTCTCAGTTCCACCCAGATATTCAACAGAAGCTGTTATAACCCCGCCAGCATTGGCTACAAAGTCTGGAACACACAGCACCCCCCTTTCAAAAAGCTGATTTTCAGCTTCAAGTGTCGCAGGTATGTTAGCACCTTCAATTACTAATTTAGCATCCAGCGCATCGGCATTACTCTCTGTGATGACATCAGGCCGGGCGGCTGGCACGAATATATCTGTACTGATATTCAACAGGTCAGAGGTATGCAGTTTTTCGCCGTCCCTGTAATTGAGCACCGAGCCAGTGGATTTTTTTACATTGATAAGTTCCTCCAGGTTCAGGCCGCCGGGATTATAGATGGTGCCTTTGGAATCACTGGTGGCAATCAATACTACACCTTTCCTTGTCAGGAACCTGGCAGTATGTTTGCCCACGGCCCCGAAACCTTCAACGGTGAGCCGGGCGCTTTTCAGGTCAAGGTCGATAAATTCTGCTGCTATTTCGGCACTTATGGCTACACCAAAACCTGTGCTGCCAATTTCATCAAGTGGAATGCCGCCCACCACCCCGGGCAGTCCCACAGCCCTGCCAATTTCGTCCCTGATATACGCCATCTCGGTCTCGCTGGTACCCATATCAGGCCCTGGTATATATTCAATGATATGACGTATCTTCCGTGCAAAAGCACGGATAAGTGCTTCCTTTTCAGGCAGTGCCGGGTCAGCGATAATACCAGATTTCCCGCCGCCGTAAGGCAGGCGTGCCATTGCGTTCTTCAAGGTCATTGCACGGGCAAGCCTGGCAACTTCAACAGTTGTAACCTCAGGTGACATCCTGATACCGCCCATGGCAGGTCCTGCGGCAGTATTATCAACTACCAAAATGGCCTTCAATCCTGTATTTATATCTGACATATATACTATGAGTTCAGGTCCCAGATCATCCGCCAGATGAAATATATCAAATTCAATCCCATATCCCATTTCATACCACCAAATATTTTGTATACGTCGTTTTTGATTTAATAATATTGTTGATAGTATTTCAATGAATTAATAAGGTTTATAAGATGTGTCAAATATATTGCAAATACCATGATACGAAAGTGTCCGAAACACGGCTATTTCAGAGGAGAAGTTTGCCATTGCGGTGACGAAGGCAGATACGTACTTGATACAGAACGCACCGAACGGATGGGGCGTTTTATTTCCGGTGCACTGCGGCATTTTCCTGATGACCTTGGACTGGCTATGGACCAGCACGGCTGGGTGAGCCTGGACGTCCTCGTTGACGTTATGATGACCAGATACCCCTGGGCATCTGCTAATCGACTGATAGGTATGGTTGAATCTGACGTAAAGGAAAGGTACCAGATAGCTGGGAACAGCATCCGTGCCCGTTATGGACATTCCATTAATGTAGATATGGATTTTCCAGAAAATGACCTGGAAGAACTGTTTTACGGTGTTAGCCAGGAAGAATCTGACATGATAAAGGAAATGGGTATCAAACCAATACGCCAGAGGTATGTCCACATGAGCACCACGTACGAAAAGGCTTTGGAAGCTGCCAGTGTGCATACTGAAGACCCTGTGATATTCAGGATAGATGCCTTCACTGCTATGGATGACGGCATAGTGATGATGAAAGTAAACGACCTTATAGTGCTCTCTGAGGAAATTCCGCCCAGGTATATCGAAGTCATGAAGACCGGGTGAACGGTGGAGATTGACTTATCGAAATACCTCCATGATATCCTTTTTACTGATTTATTTATAGTAATAATTATAGATAAATCCTGAAAAGCCCACCCTCCTGCGCCTCGACCCCGAACGTAACATCTAAAAACTGCTCCACAACCCAGATATTGGTCCTGGTATGTTCAGATACCTCCCGCACCGTGAAGCTCCCGCTTCCTGCCAGACCCATATAGGGTATCAACTGGTCGGCCAGGTGCATGTCCACTGCTGCACCCGAATCAAGCTCGGCAATTATCTCAACGGCAGCAGCCTGTCCCACTTTTTCAGCAGGCAATCCCCTTTTACCCAGGGTACTGACGCCCGTGTATCCACTCCACAGAGTAATTCCACTGCCTGTTGACGGGCATCTTAAGTTTTCCGTATCAATTGAAGCACCATAACCAGCCGCATCCAGCACAGCCAGGGCTGAATCAGCCTGCCGTCTGGATACATGCTCGGGTAAGTTAGAACTGTGGGAAATGCCACAAACGGTAATATGCCCTCTCTCATTGTCGATATAAAATTTATTCTCACGTCCTATTTGCTGCTTTCCGTGCCACATCTTTTGCTCTTGCTTACGTCCCTGTTCCCGCCCTAACTCTACACCGACGAGGACGGACGGAGCAATTTCGGCCCTCACCTTTCCGCCGCCCTTCGGATAATAACCACGCTGCTTTACCTTGATACTGCACTCCAGCCCCATTGACATAAGTACCGGCAGCAGCACGTAGAACATATAATCCACCGGCGGCGACCATGCAACATCGGTCCCACCGGTAATATCCAGCGTGATGCGCTCCTTTGATGCGGCGGCGGCAGGCATCAGGCACTGCAACAGCAAGGTAATACTGCCTGCAGTACCGATATCAACGTCATAATGCCCTCCATTAATGTCCTGTGGTATAAATGTCAGCTTGCTGGAGCCTATTTTCAGTCCCTCCACCTGTGCCCCGGTCATCTTTGCAGCTGTTTTGACCGCCATGAGGTGCTGGCTTTTCAGTCCAGGCTGGGGTCGGTTTACACGTATATTGTGAATGGTAACAGCTTCCCCCAACACCGCACTCAGTGCCACAGCTGTGCGGATTATCTGGCCGCCGCCCTCACCGTATGATCCGTCTAAGGTCTTCACCTTGTATCCCCAGTCTATTGTTACTCTCTCATCTTCCTTTTTGCATCATCGGCTGCAAAGGTAACAGTGTCGATGACCATGGACACCGGCGGAGCATAAGCAGTCTCCCACTCAAGCAGGTCATCCACGGTTGCGCCCATGCGTATCGCAAGACTAAGAGCATCTATACGCTCCTTCACACCTTCACCCGCTACCACCTGCGCGCCCACCAGCATCCTGTTCGAGAAAATAAGTTTGACAGTCAGTTGTGAACCGCCCGGGTAATACCCTGCCCGGGTGCTTCCTTTTGATATTCCGCATACCACGCTGATATCGTTGAGGGCTGCAGTATGGGAAGTAATGCCGACTGAACCTGCAGTCAATTTCCCTGCAACCACTACATTGGGGCTGAGCGTTGGTGGATAGACGGCATCGTCTCCGGTAATGTTCTCACCGATCACCCGTGCCATGCGCCTGGCAGCCGAGCCCAGCCTGCTGATGAACGGTGAACCTGTGACGAACTCCTTCACTTCGGCACATTCACCACCAGCATACACGTTATCCTGTATCCCAGCATCTGCGCTGACCCTCAGGTGCTCATCAGTTACAATGCCACCTGTGATACCAATTTTATAACCCGCGTTCTGAGCGATACTGCTAAGTGGCCTGAGTCCTGTTGCCATTATCACAATGTCAGAAGGTACTGTTCCAGCCGGTACTGTATCGCCCTGGATAGTTACTGAACGTACATGACCGTATCCATTGATGGAATCCACCTGTACTCCTGTGACCACATGAACACCCAGTGAAGTAAGGTGCTGCTGTACCAGCAAAGCCATATCCGGGTCCATAGTCAGGGGAAGCACCTGTGGCAATGCCTCGACCAGAGTAACATCAATACCTCTTACAGCCAGGCTGGCTGCCAATTCAGTCCCGATCCCACCAGCACCGATTATTACTACATGATTACCGTCGTTGATCGAACTATGTATTTTCATGCCGTCGGATAAGGTGTGCAACGTGAACACACCATCCAGTTCCCTTCCCTTGACAGGTGGAACAAAGGGGACACTACCTGTAGCAATAACCAGATAATCATATCCAAATGCGCCTGCATCTGATATCACTTTCTGACCGGTTGCATCTATATGGTTTATTGTTGTCTCAAGATGCAGGTCAATGCCCATATCTATGAATGCATCCCTGGGTCTTACTATCAGGTCAGAGAAATCAGGGATTACCCCCTCCAGCACAAAAGGCATCCCGCACTGGCTGTATGCAGTATGAGTATCAGATGAAAAGACCGTAATACTGTGACCTGTATGCCGCCTGAGGTATGTAGCCACTGTCATACCCACTGCACCCGCACCCAGGATAACAACCTTTCCTGTCATATGTTATACTGTGCAGTTATGGAAGATTAGGTTTACCGTAAATGAAAAAATGGTTGAAGAACTCTTCAGGAATTATCACTGAAAAATAATTATTGTGAGCGGGTTGGGGAGTGGGGGTTAGTTAATAAAAATGTTGCACCCGCTCACAATCATAACAATTACATTTTAGAATAAATAGTTTTCGGGTTACTTCATAAAAATCGTCATCTAGCGAGTAAACTTACATTATTATGATACATTATTTCTTCTTTTTCAGATACGCATCTATGGCTTTTGCTGCAGTCTTACCCGCACCCATAGCACTTATCACCGTTGCCGCTCCGGTAACTACATCGCCTCCACCGTAAACACCTTCCCTGGAACTCAACCCGTCTTCGTCAGCGATGATAGTACCCCATTTTGAAGTTTCAAGACCCTTTGTGGTCCTCGGTATCAACGGGTTCGGAGACGTCCCGATGGCAATTATTACCACGTCAACGTCCATCAGATGTTCCGAATCTTCCAGAGGTACAGGCCTGCATCTCCCTGATTCATCAGGTTCACACAGTTCCATGTTCAGGCATTCCAGCTGGGTTACCCAATTTGCCTCATTACCCAGAATGCGTGTAGGATTGGATAAAAGCTTGAACTTCACACCTTCTTCTTTTGCATTTTCTATCTCCTCATTACGGGCAGGCATCTCGTCCTCTCCACGCCGGTACACAATAGTGACTTCCTTTGCACCCAACCGTACCGAACATCTGGCTGAGTCCATAGCCACATTACCGCCACCAACTACCACAACCCTCTGCCCTCGCTTGACAGGAGTATCATAACGAGGGAACTGGTACGCCTTCATCAGGTTCACCCGGGTCAGGAACTCGTTTGCCGAATATACGCCGCTGAGGTTCTCGCCGTCAATACCCATGAACACAGGCAGACCTGCACCTGTACCCAAAAACACTGCATCATACTCTTCAAGTAATTCATCGACAGTATCAAGTTTGCCTATAACAGTATCAAGCTGGAGATCCACACCAAGGCTTTCCACATATTCCACTTCGGATTGGACAATGGACTTTGGTAACCTGAATTCAGGGATACCATACACCAGTACACCGCCTGCCTTGTGTAGTGCCTCGAATAATGTCACCCTGTGTCCCATCTTCGCCAGTTCGGCAGCGGCGGTCAGGCCGGCAGGCCCGGAACCAACAACAGCAACCTTTTTACCAGTAGCTTCCGGCTTCTCAACAGCCGTACATTCCATAGTATTCCGTTCATGGTCAGCTGCATACCTCTCCAGCCTGCCGATGGCTACGGGTTCGCCTTTACGGCCCAGCACACATACATCCTCACACTGGGTCTCCTGGGGACATACACGACCGCAGATTGCAGGCAGGGCGTTCATGGACTTGAGCTCGCGTACAGCCGCATCCATATCGTCATCAGCCATGCATTGAATAAATGCCGGGATGTTAATACCTACCGGACATCCGGCTACGCATGATGGTTTTTTACACTGGATACACCTGCTGGCCTCTGCCAATGCCTGTTCATGGGAATATCCCAGTGCCACTTCTTCAAAATTGGACCGCCTTTTCCCCGGGTCCTGCCGTGGCATATCGTTACGCTCTAACACTGGCATCCCTCCCGTTCACACTGGTACTTTTCAAGTGCTGTTTTTTCCTCATCCCTGTACATCATCAACCTGTTCATCAGCAAAGTAAAATCAACCTCGTGGGCATTGAACTCGGGACCGTCCACGCATGCGAATTTTGTCTCACCGCCCACAAGTACGCGGCACGCACCACACATGCCGATACCATCAACCATAATGCTGTTAAGGCTTACAATAGTCTTCACACCAAATGGATGGGTCACTCCGGCCACCGTCCGCATCATAATGGCGGGACCAATGGAAATCACTTTTGATACAGATTCATCACCTTCAAGCAGTTTTTTCAAGACATCAGTAACAAAACCGTGATGCCCTTTTGTGCCATCGTCAGTGGTAATGTACAGTTCATCACTGACCTTCTTCATCTTATCCTCCCACAGCAGGAGTTGTGCACTGCGGGCACCGATAATGGAAATTACCTTATTGCCAAGAGCTTTGTGGGCACGGGCAATGGGGTAAATAGGTGCTACACCCACGCCGCCCCCCACACAGATTACTGTATCAGAAGGCTCGATCTCTGAAGGATTGCCCAGCGGGCCTACAAAATCCTGCAGGCTGTCACCGGCATTCATTGTGGACAACTGTTTGGTGGTTTTGCCTACTTCCATGAATATGGTGGTCACGGTTCCTTTATCACGGTCAAAATCAGCGATTGTGAGAGGTATTCGCTCACCTGATTCGTCTATCCTGAGAATAACGAATTGTCCTGGCATTGCTTTTCTGGCAATCTTCGGGGCATCGATTATCATCTGGTGAATTGTCGGTACGATCTGGAATTTTTCAAGTATCTTATATGGCATTTTGACTGACCTTCTGAATGTGATATTGATCAAATGAAGGATTAATTGAGTCCCTTAATGCAACCTATAAAGTAAAAGTTTAACGGTTAGAATTTTTTAGAATGAATTTGAGAAAAAAATAAATATTGCATGAGTCAAATATCAGCGAAGAGGAATTCGTTATGGAATACGAAATTACAGGAGACAATCTTCAGCTTGTGACACTTCACCTGCGTGATGGCGAAACCATCTATGCAGAGGCCGGT
Source organism: ANME-2 cluster archaeon (assembly GCA_019429385.1). Lineage (NCBI taxonomy): Archaea > Methanobacteriati > Methanobacteriota > Methanomicrobia > Methanosarcinales > ANME-2 cluster archaeon. The sequence goes on from JAHYIS010000009.1 coordinate 66,305, forward strand.
GCCATGAACCATATGAGCAGTAATGTGGACATGCAGGCAAAGGCAAAGGGTGGTATCTTTAAAGGCATTAAACGGATGGTCAGTGGAGAATCATTCTTCGTCAGTGAATTCACTGCACATGGTGAAGGATTCGCTGCCTTTGGGGGCAATGTACCTGGTAAAATAAACGCTATATCCATTGGTCCGGGCAAGGAATTCCTTGCACAGAGGGATGCATTCCTGTGCGCCGAATCCGGTATTGACATGGACGTGGCCTTTACCAAGAAACTGGGCGCAGGGTTCTTTGGCGGTGAAGGGTTCATTCTCCAGAAATACAGGGGACAGGGTACTGTGTTCATTCATGCATGTGGCGACTTTGTGGTCAAGGACCTCAAGCCAGGCGAGATTCTGAAAGTGGATACGGGGTCAGTGGTAGGATTTGATTCTTCTGTCCAGTACGACATTACCAGAGCCGGCGGCATCAAGACGTCACTGTTCGGTGGTGAAGGACTGTTCCTGACCACACTTACCGGCCCGGGTAAGGTCATCATCCAGTCGCTGAGCATTGCTAATCTTGCGGCAGCACTTGCTCCGCATCTGCCTATTGGAAACACCGGTAGCAGCGGCAGTGGCGGGCTTTCGTTTGGCAAGCTATTAGGTGATTAGACCTCGAAAAACTCTGTGTATTACCTACATTCTCCCCTTTCGCCGTACCAGACACCTCCATTCATTCCCGATCAGTTCCTCCCGCCCCGCCATCTTCAGCCCCTCATACACAAGCCCGCGGTTCCCTTCATCCCTGTACTGCATCAGTGCCCGCTGTATCCTCTTCTCCCGCCCTTTTGCCACATGCACTTCCTTCAGAGTGAAAGGATTGAGACCCGTATAATACATGCAGGTAGAAACCGTCATCGGCGTAGGTGTAAAGTCCTGTACCTGTTCAGTATACAGGTCATTGTCCCTGATATACTCGGCAAAGTCTACCATATCCCCCACTGTACAGCCGGGATGACTGGACATGAAATACGGTATCAGGTATTGTTTCCTGCCAAGTTCCTTGTTCACTGATTCATATTTCCTTTTAAACTCTTCAAATACTTCCCTCGAAGGCTTGTGCATCATGTCAGTAACATGCAAGGTCACATGTTCAGGTGCAACCTTAAGCTGCCCGCTGACATGGTGCTCACACAGTTCCTGAAGATAACCTGAAGAATCAGCCAGCACCAGATCATACCGTATCCCGGACCCAATAAATACTTTCCTTACACCAGGTATGTCGCGTAGGCGGCGCAGGAGTTCGACCTGCTGCTCATGACTGGTATTAAGGCTCTTGCACAGGGGATGGGTGCATATCTTATCGGCACATGCTCCCTTTGTCTCCCACAGTTCGCAGTTCATGCCGTACATATTGGCAGTGGGTCCGCCCACATCCTGCACGATACCCTTAAAATCAGGCATCCTGGCCATTCGTTCTACCTCACGCACCATCGAATCAATGCTCCGGCTCTGAATGATGCGACCCTGGTGGTGGGTCAGTGCACAGAATGAACAGGACGCAAAGCATCCTCTGTGACTCACTATCGAGAATTTGACCGGAGCAAGAGCAGGTATGGGTTCTATGTATGACGGATGAGCCATCCTGGTAAAGGGCAGTTCATACACATGGTCAAGTTCAGCAGTGCTCAAGGGCATAGCAGGCTTGTTCTGGATGATGACAGTCTTGGGATGCTGCTGCACCACAGGTCTGCCCCTTATCGGGTCCTGGTTCTGGTAATGCAGCCCGAACGCTTTACCATACACTCTTTTGTCCTGCGAAACCTCCACGAAGGACGGTAGTTCAACATAACCCTCTTGTTCCATCGCGCGCCATTTCTTCAATTCCAGTTTTATAACCGTGCCCGCGATATCGGTGAGGTCTCGTATTTCCTCACCTTTCGAAAGCCTGCGCGCGATCTCAACCACCTGCCGCTCTCCCATCCCGAACACGAGGATATCTGCCGGCGCATCGGCAAGGATGGACTGCCGTACCGAGTCAGACCAGTAATCATAATGGGCGAACCGCCGCAGGCTCGCTTCAATGCCACCCAGGATGATGGGAGTACCGGGAAAAAGGGCGTGCAGTTTATCAGCATATACGATTGCGGCGCGGTTTGGTCGTAGCCCTCCGGCGCCCCCCGGTGAATATACGTCATCGTGGCGTTTCTTCAGGTTGGCTGTGTAGTTGTTGACCATGGAATCCACATTACCGGAGGTCACACCAAAGAACAGCCGGGGTTTGCCCAGTTTCCTGAAATCTGTATCGCTCTTCCAGTCGGGCTGGGCAATGATACCCACTCTGTACCCTGCATCCCACAGTACCCTTCCGACCAGGGCCGTGCCGAAGGACGGGTGGTCCACATAAGCGTCTCCGGTCACCAGGATAATATCGAATTGCTGGAATCCGAGGATCTTTGCTTCATTCAGGGAGAGGGGCAGGAAGGTGGGTTGTTTGTTCATGCGTGGGTCTCGATATTGTATCTGGATGGTAATTGGGTTTAGAATGATAAAATGATATTTAATGTTGGTCAGAATAAACTATCTGGCGTCATCAGACTTCAGTAACCATTTCCAGATGGGTTTTATACATATATTTTTATCATCCAGTTCTAAAGATCCTTCTTCTTCTAAAGTGAGAATATATCCTTCTTTTACGTCATATTTCTTCATAGCATCCATTAATCCTGCGATTTCTCGTTGTTTTGTGACCGGATTGTCCAATTTTTGAGATACCTGGATTGCCTGTGTTATTTTTAGATTTTCTTTAATGACAAGATCACATTCATTTTTTCCCAAATGATAATATATCTCATCATATCTTCTTTTAAGCTCAAGGAATACTAAATTTTCAAGTCGTTTTCCTGTATTTTCCGAGAAATTAAAAGAAACAGTTTTTAGAAAACTATTATCTCCCACATATATTTTAGATGAAGACACTTTTTGTTTTTTAATCGAATAATCAAATCTGCCAACCTGGTATACCAAAAATACGTTCTGGAAATAATCAATATAATTTTTAATTGTACTCAGACTTTTAATTCCACATACTTTTTTTAATGTTGAATAGGAATATATTCCGCCAATATTTGAGAACAAAAACAGAATCAGGTCTTTTAATTCCTTAACCTCTCTTACTTTATATCTGTTCAATATATCCTTGTTTAAAATATCTTCAAAATATTGTCTGGACAATTGTATATCATCGTTTTTCAGGATAAGGGGAAAACCTCCATTGTTAAAATACTCTAAAAATGAGGTATATACTTTCGTTGTTTGGGAACTTGTCAGGTGTTCAAGGTTTACGGATTCAATCTCTTTAAGCCTGAGATATTCTTTAAATGAAAAGGGAAATAATTTAATTACTTTATTTCTTCCGGTAAGATATGTAGAAATCTCTGAACTTAACAGATTTGAATTTGAACCGGTAACAAATACCTTGGTTCCTTGTGAATATAGATTGTTTACCCATTTTTCCCAGAATGTTACGTTTTGAACTTCATCCAAAAAGTACACAACATTTTCATGTTCCCCAAATAATTCTAAAACAATATCCTGAATTTCCAGGAAGTTATCCGGGTTAAAATTAATAAACCTGATATCATCAAAATCGATGAATACTTTGGTACCTTCAACTTTTTGTGATATCAATTTCAAAAGAGAACTTTTTCCACACCTTCTTATTCCTGATATTACGATAATCTCATTGCC
>JAHYIS010000010.1 GCA_019429385.1 ANME-2 cluster archaeon
ATTGATTTTTGTTTTACTGGCATTCTATTTTTAAAAACGGGGTCATCCGATCTAGTATTCATAAGTCCTTAACACCCTAAAAAAAAGTATTAGCTTCTGATATCCATAATTTCTCACCAGCATTGCTTCCATCTTTTCCTTTGATTGGAAAAACCCTATCAAAGATTTAACAATGAATATGTATATATATATATTCCAAATTTCACCTAATATTTTATAAAATTTATAAAATTTATAAAATTTATAAAAATTATAACATTCATTCCTTAATTAATCTTCCTTGTGCACGAGGGAAAATTGAATTTACCTACACAATGTTGAAGAGAGCCTTAATTTTTAAATAAAGTCAATTATCCTGGATCCTATTTGTGCTTTTTTCAAGTTCATCATATCCGAGCATGCTCTATCCATCCCGGTAGAGTCACATACCCCGGACTTAAGAGCCGAGGCCTGTAAATAATACTCCGCATCACTATTTTGCATTTTGTCCGTCAACCCTATGGCAAGATTGCCATTCAGCAGATTACATAAACTATACCCAGTTCCAACCTTCAGCATCATCATTCAGAATAACCTTCTTGTACTTATTTCATTTGTTCTGTACACGGTCAAAGTAAAACAGTCTGTTTTATTCCATAAAATACTGAGAGATACAACTCCAATCCCCACTCACCCATCCCGCTCCCCAACAACTCAATCCCTCCCCACAGGCATAATGCACAGCGCACGCTCATCATCCTGCATCTGCGGCAGCCTCTCCACCTCATCATCACTAAACGCTCCCACAACCACAGTCCCCAATTCCGGCAAAACCGCCTGCAGGTAAACATTCCGGGCCGCATGCCCCACCCCATGTGCACATACCGCACCCCCCGCTCGCCATACTTCCCGTCGTCCGCTCATACACGGCAGCAAACACCAGCACCGCCGCACCATTTCCATAATTCCTGGTTGACCTTTTCTCAAGTAGGGCTTCCTCGACCGGGATGCTGCCGGAGTGCCGGGTGTGCCTTTGAGGTGGCAGGAGAGGATAAAATGATGAAGTTTATCAGTAGTAAGTAACTTTAAAATGAATGTAGAATATGCATTATAGTATTTCTTAAAATAAAATAATTACAATTAATCGACCACAATCGAGAGAGTTAATTTGAAAATCATTGGCCTTATATGGACGGACAAAACCATTGAAAAACTTGTACAAAAGCACAATGTACAGCAAGAAGAAATACATGAATTACTCGGCAGTAATCCAAAATTTCGTTTTGTTGAGAAAGGTTTCTATCCGAATGAAAATGTATATGCCGCCCTTGGCAGGTCAAAAGCAGGCAGGTTTCTAATCCTCTTCTTTATATACAAAAAAAATAAACATGCACTTATACTATCTGCACGAGACATGACTGGTGCTGAAAGGAAGAAATATGAACAACAATAAAAGTTCTCTATCTAAAGCACGGGACTACGACGAAATTGGGGAATTCTGGGACATACACGAGCTTGCCGACCATTGGGATGAGACCAGACCTGCCGAGTTCGAAGTTGATATCAAATCCGAAGTGATATACTATGCAGTGGACAATGAACTTTCGAATAAAATCCTGGCATCTGCCAGACGCCGTGGTATTTCACCTGATACTCTCGTGAATTTATGGCTGCAGGAGAAGCTGCAAGAGCAGTCATCTTGATAATAAATTATTCCCCTCTCTTTTTAAACTGATTTGCAGACTGGTCTTTATTGCCACCAGATTTATTGACCACCTGGTCACACCAAACCAACCCCCCCTACACAACTCACCCTCCCACAGGCATAATACACACCACCCGCTCATCATCCTGCATCCGCAACAGCCTCTCCGCCCTATCATCATTCGAACGCCCCCACAATCCTCAGCCCCAGCGAGACCGCCTGCAGATAAACATTCCGGGCAGCATGCCCCACCTCCATGTACACGTACCGCACCCCCCTCACCATACTTCCCTGTAGTACGCTCATACACGGCAGCAAACACCAGCACCGCCGCACCGTCCTTAACGCATTCCTGGTTAACTGCAGCAGCACACAGGTCAGCACGCACATCTCCCCCGGTAACCTTCTCCAGTTCATGCCCCTGCGGCCTGTAATTATAGATTCCTGCCAGCAGACCGAACACATTCCCTGCCCCACGTATCGCGGTAAGCCAGCTCCTCCAGCACATTCGTTTTCTTGGTAAACGTATCGCCGCCAATCTCAATATCCATGGAAAAGTCCGCACCGACATCAAAGGGCGGGTCGATATAGATCAGCTTGATGCCGCCCTGCTTTTCAATCTCTTCCCGCAGGGGGCCGTTCTTCAAGCTGGACAGGATCAGCTTGTTATCGCCCCATATCAGCTTGTTGGTCCAGCCTTTGAGCTGCCGGCCCCGGTCGTCTACATCGAACAGGGTCATCTGTTTATATCGCTCTCTGGTTGCTTCAGAGCGCGGCTCGTCCACCTGCTCGATCACCTGGAATGGCAATACTACGTTGGTTACTTCGGCTGTCTTGCCGTTCCAGAGCAGTTCTACCTCGCGGTCATCATCGAATAAAAGGAAACGGTATTTGTCAGGGAGGGGTTTCCCTGCTTCGATCAGTTTAATGGCATCTCTTTTTTCGTTGTCTGTCAGGTTCATTCGATGCTCCGGTTTTCTGGTATCGGTTTGGGTATTTCAAGAAGAGTGAGTTTGTTAATTATAGGATGAAATATTTTTACATTTTCATTAATTCTTATGTGCTTTAAACTTTAGTATGTTGATGACTCCAGTATCCATCTCTCTGCACGCTTCTTGATTATTATTTTGCCGGGTGTGGAATATTTACTTCGTCACGGACCCTGCACGTCACTTCGTTCTATGCGGGGCATCGAGGCTAATGCTCGAATTAATGGAAATTAAATGAAACGCTTGTTAGTTTATTTTTTCCTTATGATTTATCATACAATCGCTTCATTTAGACTAACTTCGCCAGCTGCCATTGGGTGAACGAGCAAAGTTGATTTATGAAATTTTTCCATAATAATATCTATTTTTTCAGAAATCTCAGAAGTAAAATATGCCTCATTGCATTCATTGCAGATATATGCAGGAACATCTTTTACAGTAAGAATTTCATTTTCTACCTTGACGACAAATTCGGTTTTTCCTTTAATTAATTTGCCTTTGCAGAAACTACATTTATCTGGTTTCATACTTTATCTTTCCTAATTTTGTAGTCAATCCATTTATCTTTATCTGGTATATATACTGTGATTATTCTTGCATGATCTTCACATTGTGCAACAACAATATGGATTGGTTTTGTTTTTAATAATCCAAAAAATAAAGCAGAAGGACATGGTTCATCATCTAAATAATCTTCAATTATCTCTCCATTTTCAATAATATATCTGATCTCATTAGTTGAAATATTTCTCTGAAACATTCTGGTTCTAGCATGATTGGAAATTATAAACTCACTATTATAAAATAATTCCTTAATAAAATCATGATTTATTCTCATATCCAACAGTATATATGATATTTGGCTGAATATTTATAATGTATTGATTTTAGTTTTAGATCAATAAAAAAAGCGTTTGGATTTTTATTCAATAATGTGAGCATAAATCCCCATCCCGCAGTCACGGACTCCGCACTGGAAGATGCGGAGCATCCCGGTGTGGGTGCATGAGGATTAATATCGCTATTCATCGTACTGGTTTTTACAAACAGAGGAGGGCGGAGATGCTGCCTATATAGAACTTATGATGTTGAAGCTGTTGGTAATGTACTTTTAGAATCTGTTCTTTTTTCGAGGACTGGTAATCCAATTCTACTTAAATAACTAGCAAAGCGTTGTGATAAACACTCCCGAAAAAGTTGATTGATAGTAGCCAGATAATGGTCTGCATACATTTTATATAGGGTATCTCTTGGAATAGTATAGTAATGCTTAAAATCGATTACTAGCTCTGGTACTTGCAACTCTAGACACGATTCTAAAAAATGGAATCTCGCATTGTTTTGATCTTTTATTCGTTTATAATTATCTGAATTCCAATTCTCCATTGTTAATTCAAATTTTTTTAAATGATGCCCATCTCTGAATTTCATTGCATCATAAGCTGGGCTTACCAATATATTTTGTAAGAATTTATCATGTGTTTTTGGATTTATTTGAGATCTATTATAGAAATCGCGCTCTAGATCGCAATCTTGTGTCATGACAATAATATATGGCAAATCCAACTCAATAATTTCTTTTTCGTAATTCCAATCAACGATACTTACATCTCGGAGTATGTCCCCTTGACAGATTCGTTTAATTGTGCGTTCAATATACGCCGAATCAATCTTATTTGGAAACATAACCCAAGACTTTTCTTTTTACTTGTGTTTTTAAGAATTTCTTATCATCGATAATAATGTCGAGAGGAGGGGCATCTTCTTTTTTATTAGGTCTTGGTTGAATAGATGCGACAGTTTTAAAATTGTTAAAGTAATCTATTTCATTATCAGGCATTCTTCTCACCCTCTTAAAGTTTATCTAATTCATCGAATTTGCTTTTTTTAAATAGCTCTTTAATTGCATCATGAAATATATCAATCTGACTAATAAGACCAGAGGAAAAATTTATTTCATTTGTTGAGGAACAATCATAATCAAGTAAAAATTCTTTCCTCGCGATTGGATTCGGATATTCGCTATTGAACCAACCGTATTGGAATCTAATAAAATAATCCGGTGTATTGAATTCCAAGACTCCCATTAATCTTCTCACTCCATCTATCTCTTCAATAAAGTGGCGGCTACAAATAAGGGGTTCTTTGATCAATCCAGTCCAATCAAACGGATTTCCTTGTTTAACAATTATTTGATTTATATAACGAAGTCCGATTCTGGATACTTTCGCGGAAGAGTTCTCCCCCTCCAAATTTTGAAATACTTTCTGCACAATTTCTTTGAACTCTTTATATGTTTTATATTTTTTAATATCAAAAACAATTGCATCAGGCTCTAATGTTATAGAATTATCTATTTCTTTATTTTGAAAAATAAAACTTTTAAATCGTTTCTCTTTTGTGGTTCTCTGAGTTTGGTCGGCAATCATTTCTAAAGATGCCATTTCTTTCGTCTCAAACTCAGGAAAATCATTCAACAAAACCTTCTTAAGGTTTTCCAATATTGAATCAGAGCGGTCAATTTCACCCAAAAAATCCATCCTTAATATGACATTCTTCAAAATATTGTTTGACATAATCATCCCTTATAGTAACATTGCGTATATTAGAATATTTTGGTATATACCTATTTATCTAATTTCGGTGAGTTCGATAATTGCTCACTGGGCTGTAACATCCCACTAATCTTTTCCGCCCCTATTTTAACTTCACGATTGTTATTCTGGTTATAATGTTCTAAGGATGCACATGATAGCCATCCCGCAGTCACATACCCCGGACTTAAGAGCCGAGGCCTGTAAATAATACTCCCCATCACTATTTTGCATTTTGTCCCATCAACCCTATGGCAAGATTGCCATTAACATATTCCATAAACTATACCCGGTTCCAACCTTCAGCATTATCATTCAGATAAACCTTCTTGTACTTATTTCATTTGTTCGGTACACGGTCAAAGTAAAACATTCTGTTTTATTCCATAAAATGCTGAGAGATACAACTCCAATCCCCACTCACCCATCCCGCACCCTGATCTCTCCCACCCCTACACAACTCACCCCCACCCCACAGGCATAATGCACAGCGCACGCTCATCATCCCTCATCTGCGAAAGTCGCACAGAAAAATGGTTAGTCATTTAGCAACCTTTCGATCTCTTGAATAAGAGCTGGCAAATTCGGCTGATTGAAGCTCATATTGGGTGCAGAGATCCGGTGATTTTTAATGTCAGGTAGTATGTGCTGATGGTGAGGATAGGTACTTGCAAGGGCAGAGTCGTTTGGATGTGGTTGCGCATCATACCAGGATATCTTCCTTTCCTTACACCACAACTCATATCCATAATCTTCAATCATACCATATCCATTGTCAAACGACAGGCGTTCTTTGAGAATAATCCGGTAACCTTGCTAAAAAGTGATCTCACCCTGTAAAGTGGCCATCCGTTTACCCCGCCGCACAACGATTAAGGTAGACGCCAGAACAGCAGGGAATCTTTGCATAAGAGTATAAACAAATTCTTCGTAGTCACTGAGCGACTGAAATGGATTCATGGCGGACCGTTCTTTCAATGATACCTATCAGTGTTTGTGATTCTTCCCGCAGGGTCTGGATGATGCGGCGATATTGTTCCCGGCGGCGGAGCAAAAGTTTGTACGCCCCGGCCCAGTCAGCCCAATCCAGCACCCATGCATCATCTTTTGGTTCTTCGCCACTGATGTACGATTCGTAAAACGTCTCTGAAAGTACGCCATACTTACGTTCATATGCCTCTAAATCTTCATTGATTGCGTGGATATCAGCCATGATTTCCTGTAAATCCATTGCTATCACCTATTGCTCTCATACGAGTAATGTTTTCATAATGTGAGATAACCATTTCGCTTAACGTTTTTTGTATGCGAAGTTGCAGAGCAATTTTTAGTGGGCGTAAGTCAAACCACGTATAAACTATATTCCAAGCTTCTGCATCATACCCCACTGCCCGGACATGGTGCTGCTGACCCTGGTGTGGGTGTAACGATTCAACTGACACTGCCACCGCAGCCCGCAAGGGCAGCATGGTGGCAGCCAGCCTTGTTGATTCACGTTGCCCGGGTATGGAGAGGCAGGAATGTGGAACTGGGTGCCGACTATGGATGTGATTTCTGCCGCCCTGGTTGTGTGGAGGGAGGCTGGCGCTTTTGTGTTGCTTTGCGGGTGCATGGGGTCAGTACCCAGGTCTCATTATCTGCTGTGGGATGACGGGGATTCATTATTATCTGGATGTTGTGCCGTTGGAGTGCCATCATGGCTGTTAAAATATATAAATTATGAAATGTATGCACGATCTAATCAGTGTAAATCAGCATAAATCTGCGTTTAAAATATAATGGAAGGGGGGTAACCACTTAGTGAAAAATAGGAACTATTAAAAGTATGAAATGTTATATGAAGGTGGGTCAAAATTGGTGGGAAAAAGGGGTCAATTTTCAACGGGAATCTTCAGGTATTGTTAGTGATTTTTTCAAAATAATGAGTTCTCAAAGATGGGTATTAAAACCTTTCATGAATTTATGGTTGACTATTTTGGAGAATCTGGGATGAATCAAACGTAATAATATTGCGAGGTTAACCGTTCATTTCAACTATATAATCCTATATTGTTAAAAACAGTGAATAATCCAAAAGCCATGATTGCCCCAATCATAACTCCAATTTCTTGAGCAAATTCATTCTTTTTTTCTAAATAAGATATAAAATAAAGGACCATGATCATGTAAAATGTTTTGACAATAATTATTCCATAAAATCCAATGAAAGCTAATAGTGTATTGCCTTCATATCCCCCATTTTGTAGTCCAATATATGTTGTTATTAAATCCCCAAAGTAAAAAAGCAGAAGAATAATGGCGAAATAAATTTTATTCTTAACATCCATACATATTTCTATATCTTTATGAGATTTAAACATTGTCAGTTTATTTATACTGATAATTATGATAATCAGATTATGACATTACGTGCTTTTGATAGTATAGTATAAATTAATGATTATAATGTATCAAATAGTTAGGATAACTTTAGATATTGTTATCTGTATCTGAAATTGTACCCTGCATACATGAAATCTTCATTTCGAACAGTGATAAAACTCCTGCAAAAGCATGAGCCATCACCCACCATTCAGAAACTGACGTTCCCTATTTTTTATTGCTCTCACCAACAACCATTTTCATCAAAGCAGCTGCCACATCAAAATAAGCATAATCTTCCTGGATGAGCTTTTCAACCAGATTGCTGTATGTGGCCAGATGTCCGGCATCGATGATCTCCTTGACCTTTCCCAAAAGCTGGTTGGTCCTGACCTCATTAACATCACTGATAGATGGGACTACCTGTGATTTGATTTTAGTTCCTGTGAATTTCTGAATCCCTTTAATTCTGTGGACTTCCCTACCTGTTACAAAAGTAAACGCATGCCCTGCTTTTCCGGCTCTGGCTGTCCGTCCAATCCTGTGTACATAATATTCGACATCAGCAGGCATATCAAAATTGAACACAGCATCTGTAGCCCCTACGTCAATCCCTCTCGCCGCCACATCAGTGGCCACCAATATCTCAATATCACCACTTCTGAACTTCGACATGACACGGTCCCTCTGGTTCTGCTGCATGTCACCATGCAATCCTTCAGCCAGATATCCTTTTGTCTTCAAGTCTTCAACCAATTCATCCACACGTTTCTTGGTATTGCAGAACACGAGAGACAGATTAAAATTGTGAAGGTCCATTAATCGGCACAATACCTCTGGTTTTGCATGTTGTTTGACTTCAAAATAAAACTGTTCAACATTGGGAGCAGTCATCTCTTTGTGAACCAATATTATCATTTCTGGTTCGTTCTGGTATTTTTTCGCAAGATTTAAAATTGCCTTTGACATTGTAGCAGAAAACAGAATGGTCTGTCTTTGTTCCGGCATTGTCTCCACAATATATTCAATGTCGTCCCGGAACCCCATATCCAGCATCTCATCTGCTTCATCCAGTACGATTAACCGGACACTACCCATCTTCAAAGTACCACGCTTCATATGGTCCATAACGCGACCAGGAGTGCCAATCACGACCTGCACACCTTTTTTTAACACTTTTATCTGGCGGTCTATCGGTTGCCCACCGTAAACGGGCAGGATCCGGACAGCCTTCTGATACTTTGACAGCATTTTCAGTTCCTCTGATACCTGGATTGCGAGCTCCCGTGTCGGACACAATATCACAGCCTGCAGGGCCTTATTCTCCGGATCTATCTTCTCCAGCGTTGCAATTCCAAAAGCAGCAGTCTTCCCGGTGCCCGTCTGGGCCTGTCCGATCAAATCCTCCCCATTGAGCATGTGTGGAATAGCCTGAGCCTGGATAGGGGTTGGTTCCTCAAAACCCATATCCTTGATTGCCAGGAGTATCTCTTTTGATATATTTAAATCATTGAACTTTGAATTTTCCATCTCTGAACACCTTATTATTTTTGTGAATAAGTATTATCTAATTATTTATCCTGAATGTGCTGTTATACTTCAAATTAGTTAAGTCTCAACGTCTAGAAAACTGCATTTCAGGATTTATACATCACCCTTATCTTGGTCACTTAAACATATTGCCTGTACAAATGCCTATTTTTACACCCAACCCATTATCAGTATCCCGCTTATTTCTTAATATATATTGTTCGGTCTATTATTTATATGTAAGAGTATATTAGCTAACATCGAGTATAGGAGTGATTTTAAGGACTTAAACTGGAAGAGAGGGGAATTCACCTCCCTGCACCCCAACATCACAATCTCATTCCTTTTCACGCACTATTATGACTTGCTCCAAAACCGTATCAACAAATTCGCTCTGAATAGTCTCGCCTGTAGCCAGTCCCTGGTCAAGGGGTGTATGATGGTTGTATCCCTCTCTTTCTTCTCGTTTACGAGACTCTCATGTCTCAGATACAGTGCTAATAGCCTCCCTCTCCACCTCATTATCCAGGATGGTTGGCAAATGCCTTCTTACCGTTGATGATTATTGACCAAAGAGAATGCAGTTCCCTGTGTTCACCCTTCAGTTAGTTGCGGCACAATATTTCAGGTGATATCTCCCCTATTCTCGTGATCTTCACATCCTTCAGAGCACATATAATAAGTGGACAAAGATTCCGTTATTATTAATTATTGGATCTGGAAAAAACACACAAACATTTTGCACAGATGATGTAAAGTGATTGTTATAAGTAGGAAATAATAAAATAACCCACATAATAATTCATTATGAATATATATTTCTTACAAAACATTTAAATACTGAGTGTGGAAATATTATTATTTGTTAAAATATATATCACACCTGCAAATATATATTTTATACCAAAACAAAATAAAAGGATTAAGAAAAATGGTAACTTTAGACCCTTGCAGTCGCCTGAATACGATATATTTTCAACTGGTACCCACAATATTAGTCGTTGCTGAGGAGAACAGATACCTCAACACCAGATCGGTCATTGAGACTGGGCTTGAAAAACTAGAAGAACGATCATATCAGTTGCATGAGAGATGTTCGAATTGCGGTAATTGTAGCCTGTGCGAGGTAGAGAACATCGAGAGCCTCTTCCATGATGCCAGGGAAAGACTTGACGTTCTCTGGGTAAAACAGTTCAGCATGGTGCATGAGGTCAATCACAAGACAGCAATGGTTTGTTAAGTGGACCTGTCCACCCCCTTCTTTTTTTGGCATTATTGTTTACGGGCAAGTATTTGTGACCACCCGTTATCCTGGCGAGAATTTTAAAAAACCTTATACCCACCAAAGCCCATATACATCCATCCGATAAGGAGGTCGTCACAATAAAAGAACAGATCTGGATTGAAAAATACCGCCCCTTCAGCCTGAAAGACATAGTCGGGCAGGATGAGGTCATAAAACGCCTCCAGTCATATGTAAAATCAGGCAACCTGCCACACCTTATGTTCTCGGGTCCGCCCGGTGTGGGTAAAACGGCTTCTGCCATTTCCATTGCCAAAGAACTGTTCGGTGATACCTGGACCAATAACTTCACTGAACTCAATGCCAGCGATGAAAGGGGCATCGATGTTGTGCGAAATAAGATAAAGAACTTTGCCCGGACATCCCCTCTTGGTGAAGCTGATTTCAAGATAATCTTCCTGGACGAAGCCGATGCCCTGACCTCAGATGCCCAGAGCGCACTGCGGCGGACCATGGAAAAATATACCCATACCTGCCGATTCATCCTTTCATGCAACTACTCTTCCAAGATAATAGAACCCATCCAGTCCAGATGTGCAGTATACCGGTTCTCTCCCATTTCGCAGGAAGCCATCCAGCAACGTGTGGCCCACATTGCCAAAGAAGAAGGACTTGAGGTCACTGAAGAAGGAATGGAAGCCATCAAATATGTATCACAGGGCGATATGCGCAAAGCCATAAATTCACTTCAGGCTGCCGGGTTGCTGGAAAAGAAAGTCGATATGGATGCCATCTACCAGATAACTGCTACCGCCAGGCCCGAAGAGATCGGGCTACTTATTGACCTGTCGCTGGCCGGGGACTTCCTTGGAGCCCGTAAACAACTGGATACCCTTCTCATCAACCAGGGCCTTTCAGGCGAGGACATCATCGTCCAGCTGCACAGGACAATGTTCGACAAGACCATCCCTGATATCCTGAAAGTAAAATTGATGGACCGTATCGGCGAGATAGATTTCAGGCTGACAGAAGGCGCTCATGAGCGGATACAGTTAGAAGCTCTGCTTGCTTACTTCGTACTGGCAGGGAAAGGAGAATGACAGAAAGTCTATCATCAGTAACTGTTGCAACTGCCAGTTTCCTGTCCATGATACCACACTGGCTCTCGATCGTTATCATTGCCATGCTGCCCGTCTCCGAGCTAAGGGGTGCCATTCCTGTAGCACTGGCCCCTGCGGATGTGGGTGGATACGGGATGTCCGTCCCTGAAGCATATATCCTGGCCGTACTCGGCAATATGATTCCCGTTATTCCGCTGTTATTGTTCCTTGAACCGGTGTCGGATTTCCTGAGACGCTGGAGGATTTTTGATATATTCTTCACATGGCTGTTCACCAGGACACACCATAACCACAGTGAAAGTTTTGAGAAATACGGGACACTGGCACTTACCATATTTGTTGCAGTGCCTTTACCGGTCACGGGAGCCTGGACCGGATGTGCTGCCGCATTCGTATTCGGCATCAAGTTCAGGCATGCCTTGCTTGCCATCTTTGCCGGTGTATTGATAGCAGGAGTTGTGGTGACCCTGCTCACCCTGACAGGCATCAGCATATTTGAATTACTCTGATATATATCATATCGCAATAAATGTGTGTGACCACAGACAGCTATTGTTGGTTAATATCTTAAACATGGGATTTGGATGATAAACTCGGACTGGGAAGGGCCCTGGGTCACGGCGGACCATGCCTTTGATATCATGCGGCAGGGGATTGAAGGTGGTGAACGCTTGTTTGCGGCTATCAGTGCCTATGATGATTACCTGGCGTATGTGGTAAAGAAACAGGACTATGAGCCGGGAAATACCCTTGCCCTTATTGCTCCCTTTCTGATAGCCTTTGGCCTGGATGATGACTTCCTCACGGCACGGGCAAAGGACAATGTTAATTTTATTGCAGGCTCCATTAAGGCGATCGAGATGCTACGGCTTAATTATTCGATGAACATCATCAGTACCAGTTATCACCAGTATGTGCATTATTCTACATTTCTGGCAGGGATACCAGTTGAAAATACCTATTGCACGTGGTTTCCCATAGATGATTATGCAAAAAAGATATCAGATATGGATAAGGTAATGGTACAGCAGATGGCCGGTACCATACTGTCCATGCCTGAGATGAATATTGATATGAAAACCGAGCCCGGGGAGATGGATGACGCTATTGTTGAAGCGCTGCAGCAGCTGGACAATTTTTTCTGGGATAAGCTGCCGTCCACAGGCTATGCAACGATGTTGACGGAAGTCAGACCGGTAGGAGGTACCCGAAAATATGAGGCAGTGGTCTCGGCTCTTGAGAAGGAAGATATTGGACTGGAACGCTCGGCCACCATCGGAGACAGCATAACTGACTGGAAAATGCTGAAAAATACCAAAGAAGCAGGGGGGCTGGCACTCTCATTCAACGGTAATGAGTATGCTATATCCAACTGCAATGTGGCTGTGATGTCAGGAAACTGCTTGGTCACAGCGCTGCTGGTGGATCTATTTGAAAGGAGAGGAATAGATGCGATTGAAGCTCTGGTATGTGATTGGGGGTGGGATGCCATTAAAGCACTGCACGGTCAGGGTGGGGTGGATGAAAGCATCTATAATGCTTTCAGGCAGGCATTCACGGGTTCGGAGTTCCCGCATGCGGTATGGGTGACACCGGAAAATATAGACGAAACCACTCGAGTCAGTAAACACTACCGCAGATCGGTCAGAGGTATGCAGATAGGGGCGCTTGGGTAATGCTCCGATGCTCCAAAACCTATTAAACGGTTCACATGAACATTATATCAATGAATGATATTCTTACTGACCTTCAACCCATTATAGATTTCCACGGTCATCTTTGTCCCGGCCTGGTGCTGGGCTACCGAGCTGCTAAAGCCGGGATGCAGCGGATACATGCCATGCGCTCTGAGGATGAAGAACTGGTGGCTATTGTGGAGAATAATTCCTGCGCAGTGGATGCCATCCAGTTCATGACCGGATGCACATTCGGCAAGGGCAATTTCTTTTTCAGGGACTTCGGCAAACATGTGTACACGCTGGCACTTCGCCCCGATGGCCGTGGTGTGCGGATCAGCCTGAAAGGTGACGTGTTCAGGGAAGAAGAACGGGACAGGCGCATCGAGCAAATATTGGGCATGGATGAACATGAGCTGTTCGACATACAGGACGTTACTATTGAACTACCGATCCTGGCCCGGATACATAAATCTATTCCCTGTTCAAGATGCAGGGAGCCTGTGATGGAAACAAGGGTCATGAAAAAAGATGGAAAAGGTTACTGTATCCCATGTTATAATGAATTGTGACAAAAGTATAATGAAGGGAGAGGAGAATATAGACCGCTCACTAGTGTTCCCGGATACATGATATTGGATGTTTTACTATGATATATGATGTGATTATAATTGGAGGCGGGCCTGCAGGACTTTCAGCAGGCATTTATGCCAAACGCGCAATGATGAATGCCCTGCTTATTGAAAAACTGGGAGTGGGCGGGCAGATAATGAAAACCCACCTGATCGAGAATTATCCTGGCTTCCCTGAGGTCAGCGGTATGGATCTGATGCAGAAGATGGAAGAGCATGTAAAGAAATTCGATCTGGATATGAAATTTGCCGATGTCATTCAGATCAAAGACGGAGGAGATGTTAAGACAGTAGTAACCTCTGATGGTGAATTCGAAACCAGATCCGTGATTATTGCCACGGGCACGAATCCAAAGAAACTTGGCGTGCCCGGTGAAGCAAAATTCACGGGCAGGGGCGTGTCCACCTGCGCTACATGCGACGGTTTTTTCTTTACGGGCAAAAACGTAGCACTGGTCGGCGGCGGCGACAGCGCCATTGTTGAGGCAATTTTCCTTACAAAAATGGTCAATAAGGTATATGTCATCCACCGTAGGGATGAACTGAGGGCTGAAAAGATTAACCAGGAAAGGGCCATTAAGAATCCGAAGATAGAGTTTATCTGGAACTCCAACCTGCAGTCCATCGAAGGTACTGACACTGTTGAAAAGGTGGTTGTCAAGAACAAGCTCACTCAAGAGATGACCGAGATCCCGGTCAGTGGAGTGTTCATGTATGTAGGTATTGAACCAGGCACTGATTATATCGATGCCGATAAGGATGAGGCCGGTTTCCTGATTACCGGCACTGACCTGTCCACTTCTATAGCGGGTATCTTTGCAGCAGGGGACTGCCGCACCACGTTATTGCGCCAGGTAGTGACAGCCGTAGGTGACGGTGCACTGGCTGCGGTTTCAGCTGAGCGTTATATTGCACGTTTTGAATGACATGGAACAGCAAGACCGTGTGCTTGAGATAATTAAGCTGCTCAGGGCAGAATATCCCATCTCCAGGACAGCACTGAGATATGATGCACCCTGGCAGTTATTGATTGCCACTATCCTCTCAGCACAGTGTACTGACAAAAGAGTGAACATGGTAACGGCAAAACTGTTCAGGAAATATCCTCGCCTGGAAGATATTGCAGGTGCAGACCTGAATGAACTTGAGCAGGATATCAAATCCACAGGTTTTTATCATCAAAAAGCAAAGAATATTATCAAAAGCAGCAAGGTCATGCTGGATGAATTTGAAGGTGAAGTTCCCCAAAGCATGAAGGAACTCATCACTTTGCCGGGAGTAGCTCGAAAAACTGCCAACGTCGTACTGTCCAGTGCATATGGAATAACCGAAGGCATCGCAGTGGATACTCATGTGAAGCGGTTATCTTTCAGGCTTGGACTGACCATGCATACCGACCCCAACAAGATCGAGCAGGACCTGATGGAACTTGCCCCGCGGGAAGAGTGGAGCGACCTGTCCATGAGACTTATATTGCACGGGCGCAATGTGTGCAGTGCACGCAAGCCGAACCATGATATCTGTATACTGGAACTACTTTGCCCGAGGAAGGGAATTGAATGAACCTGTATGATTATCAAAATAAGCGGGATTTCACGGCAACTGATGAACCTGATGGGATGAACAGCATAGCTGACGGCATTACCCAAGGTAGTATCTATGTTATTCAGGAACATGATTCCAAAAAACTGCACTACGACCTGAGACTCCAGTTCGGGGGTGTGTTGCGTAGCTGGGCGGTGCCAAAGGAACCTCCCGAAAAGCCAGGTGTAAAAAGGCTGGCCATACCTACCGAAGACCACCCCCTGGCATATGCAAAGTTCGAGGGTGAGATTCCTGAGGGCCACTATGGTGCTGGTACGGTGAAAATATGGGATAAAGGCATATTTGAGCCGCTGGAAGTGGATGAGGAGAAAATTATCTTCAGGATTGAGGGTAAGAGGTTAGCAGGCGTTTACTGCCTTATCAAGACCAGGGGACAGGAGAAAAAGGAACAATGGTTATTTTTCAGGAAGAATGAATGAAGTTCACTTTCAGTAAATCATATATAAGAAGTAGTTTAATTGGATTTACGTAGTAAAACCTTTCAGGTTATGATTACTATTGGAATGGAGGTATGAATAATATGGCCATAAAGAAGTACGAAGCTAACGGTATTACCATCGAAATAGACCTTGATAAATGTGTTGGCGCTGGTGAATGTGTAGACGTATGTCCTGTTGAAGTTTTTGAACTGGTGGACGACAAGGCAACAGCACCAAATGTAAACAAGTGCACCGAATGCTGCCTGTGTGTGGATTCATGCCCTTCAGGTGCGATAACACATAGTTCCTGTTAACACCAATTCAGGAAACCTGGCGCTTTATCAATAATATTATGCGGGAGTAGGGATAGGAACGAATTCAATCCTCTTTTTTTCATATTGTTTTATGTGTACTGGTCGTATAGGTACTCCAGGGTTTTAGGATGGATAGAAAAGAGTTCAGGGAACTTACCTCATCACAGGATGCCAGGTGTATCATCAGCAAGATATCCTTACAGCCAGACATTATTGATTTAAAACTGGCCCAGGGCAAAGGGCGTGTACTGGCATGTGATATCATTGCCAGCGTGGACGTGCCCGGGTTTGACCGTGCTTCTATGGACGGGTATGCCGTTCGTGCAAGAGATACGTACACAGCACGGGAAGACAGACCGGTAAAACTTCATTTAACCGGTAAAGTCGAGACAGGGTATATTCCAGACGTTATAGTGAGCAAGGATACAGCTGTGGAAATATCCACCGGTGCCATGATGCCTGAGGGTGCTGATGCTGTTGTGATGGTGGAATACACCAGATCTGATAAAAAGAACATCGATATCCAGCGCCCCGTATCTGTTAACGAGAACGTCATTCATGCAGGTTCCGATATCATGGTGGGCGAAAGGGTACTTGAAGCCGGCACCCGGTTAACTTCAAGAGAGATAGGTGTACTGGCTGCCGTTGGTATGAAGCAAATACCTGTTAAAGACCTGATAGTGGGTCTCATATCAACCGGTAGCGAACTTGTTGAACCGGGAGCCGAACTTACACCTGGAACGGTATATGACATCAATTCTTACTCACTGGGCGAGGCAGTCAGTGAATGCGGGGGCAGTGTAAAACAATATGGCATTGTCAAAGATCACCGTCCCGATATGGAACAGATACTTGCCAGGGCCGTGAATGAATGCCACCTGGTCCTCACTTCGGGTAGTACTTCTGCAGGTGTAGGTGATGTGATGTACCATATCATAGCAGAGCAGGGTGAATTACTGCTCCACGGTATTGACATAAAACCGGGCAAGCCCGTGATCATCGGCATAATCGATGGTACACCTGTATTCGGGCTGCCCGGATATCCTGCTTCTGCATTAACCATCTTTAATGAATTTACCGCACCCCTTATCCGCTCTGCTCTGGGATTACCCGGTTCCAGGTCAAAGGTCATGGCACACCTGGCAGTAGATTTTTATTCAGCGGGTCGGCGCCAGCTCCTGCCTGTGGGACTGGTCAGGGGAATGGCATACCCGGTCGATAAAGGTTCAGGAGCTATATCCACACTGGCCCATGCAGATGGTTTTATTGAAATAGAACCACTGGTTGAAATGCTTGCGGCGGGTGATGAGGTAGAGGTGATCCTGGTAGGAGATATAAAATCACCAGACGTTCTTTTTATCGGCAGCCACTGCCTGGGTTTCGAGGCTCTGATGCGACTGCTGCCATTCAGTGTGAGGATGATAAATACGGGCAGTACCGGAGGGCTGGTCGCAATCAGGGATGGTATAGCCGATATGGCAGGAGTGCATCTGCTCGACGATGCAGGTGAATATAACATTTCATTTATGAAACGTTTTGGGTTGAAAAATGCTGTGCTTATTAAGGGCTACTTGAGGGAGCAGGGACTTATCGTAAGACCAGATAGCTCCATCCAGGGATTGGAAGATATTTCAGCAGCCAGATTCATCAACCGTACGCCGGGTTCTGGTACCAGGGTTCTGACTGATATCAAACTTCGCGAACTGGCAAACGCACAGGGAAGAGGATTTGAAGAGTTGTGCGCCTCAATTGAGGGGTATGATACACAGGCCAGGACACATAGTGCAGTTGCAGCTGCCGTTAAACTGAAAAGAGCCGATGTGGGTATAGGTATCAGGTCAGTGGCTCAACTCAATGGCCTGAAGTTCATCCACCTCGCAAATGAAGAATATGATTTTGTGGTTAAAACGGATTTTATTAACAGTGAACTGGGAATGGTCTTTCTGGATATGCTCCATAGCAAAGAGCTTTCAAGCAGATTACCTGCGGGTATTAAAACGTATGAACGAACAGGAGAAATCGTAATATCAGGTCGTATGAACGATTCGATGAAACCGTAACTTGGTCGCGTGAACAAATGAATGAAAGTATAACGTCATGAATAGAACAAAACATATGCAATTATCCCGTAACCCAGTACCAGCATCATCAGGGATAGAATCCAGAAATAGTGGAGAATAAGAGCCCGGGTTTCAGGCTCACTCAACTTTATAATTACTCTCGCTTTTAGTTGCATCTGCACGATAGAATACCCGTATGATATATTAGAATATCTAGGATTTGATCCGCTTGAGCCTGAACGTGTTCTCCCGCTCCATCTCATCTAACCGCAAAATGATAAAGTTCCTTGCCTCGATAAGCTCAGGGATTACCTTGAACTCAAGAGCATTTACCCTGCGCTTGGTCTTCTCGATCTCATCCAGCAATTTCTTGATGGTGGTCTCGATCTCAGCAGCCAGGATAATCATCTCAACCAGTATCTCATAGGCATCAGCTGCTTCATCTATCCGGCTGCTGGTACCAATAATACCGTACCCTCTTTCGTTGAGTGCTTTTCTCACGCTACTGGACTCTATCTTTGGGACTACAACACCCATCACATTCTTGCTCTCAACTACCAGTTGAGGGGCGTCCTTGAACGAAAAAGCGGTAGACCTGACAGTCACAACACCTTCAACAGCCTTGGCGATATTGATCTTTTCTGTTGCGACATCGAAATCAGCATCAAGTTCCGCTCTTACCGACTTGGCCTTCTCAAGCACTTCAAAGAACTCAAGGATAAGACCGTCCCGCTTCATCTTGAGGATCTTGTGTCCACTCTCAGATAGCTTGATCTTCCTTTTCAGTTCTATGAGTTCTGAACGTGTGGGTTTAATGTCCTGTACAGCCAATGTATTGCCCTCCAAAAATCCACTTTATTTCTTGTGGGCGGGATGGTATTTTTCGATGAACTTGGTATCTACCCTGACCAGCATTGACTCCGGAAGTTCGGACAGCAGGTCCCATGCAATACTAAGAGTGGTCTCGATATCCCTGTCTTCATCCACACCCTGGCGGACGAACCTGTCTTCGAACATATCAGCAAATTCCAGCAATTTCTTATCCCTGTCTGATAGTGCATCCTTACCCACGATGGCCACCAGGCCACGCAGGTCTTTACCTTCAGCATAAGCTGCATACATCTGGTCAGATACTGCCTTGTGATCATCCCTGGTACGTCCTTCACCGATACCGCTGTTCATCAAACGGCTCAGAGATGGCAGCACATTGATAGGTGGATAAATGCCTTTCCTGTGCAGTTCTCTTGATATGACTATCTGGCCTTCGGTAATATAACCGCTAAGGTCAGGAATCGGATGGGTAATATCATCGCCTGGCATACTCAGGATACTGAACTGTGTCACAGATCCTTTCCTGCCCTTGACCACACCGGCCCGCTCGTACAGACTGGCCAGGTCGGTATACATATAACCTGGATAACCTCGTCGACCAGGTACTTCTTCCCTGGCTGCACCCATCTGTCGCAGTGCTTCGCAGTAATTAGTGATGTCGGTAAGAATGACCAGCACATGCATATCATGCTCGTATGCCAGGTATTCAGCAGCAGTAAGTGCCATTCTTGGTGTGATAAGCCGCTCCACAGCAGGGTCATTGGCAAGGTTTAAGAAAACCACTGCACGCTCGAGAGCACCGGTCCGCTCGAAATCCTGCATGAAATACTGGGCTTCCTCATTGGTAATACCCATAGCCGCAAACACCACTGCAAAATCCTCTTCGCTGCCAGGTACTTTAGCCTGTCTGGCTATCTGCAGTGCAATCTCGTTATGAGGCAAACCTGAACCTGAAAATATGGGGAGTTTCTGTCCTCGTACAAGAGTATTGGTACCATCAATAGTACTGATGCCTGTCTGAATGAAATCCTTCGGTGGCATCCGCGAGAACGGGTTAATGGCCGCACCATTAATATCAAGCCTGTCTTCCGGTATGATGCGGGGACCTCCGTCGAGCGGCTCACCTGAGCCTGATAATATTCTGCCCAGCATATCCTTGGACACTGGCAGTTTGATGGTCTCGCCTGTGAACCTGACCCCGGATTCCCTGTTCAGGCCGCCGGTACCTTCGAACACCTGTACCACAACTATATCGTGGGAGGTATCCAGTACCTGACCGCGTTTTGTAGAACCATCAGGCAGGGTGATGTTCACCAGTTCATTGTAACTTACAGGCTCGGTCTTCTCAAGGAATATGAGCGGGCCTGCAATCTCTGTGATCGTCTTATACTCTTTTGTCACTTTACTCAGCCCCCTCTGAAACACTTGAGGAATACGTATCACTCTTTAGCGAATCGAATTCCTTATCCATCTTATTTAATACCACCTTCAGCGCTCCATCAAAGTCATTATCGAACCTGACCTTTGAAAGTTCGTTCTTGGATTCAAGTTTAACTATATCATTGATCATCACGCCTGAATCCAATGCTGCATGGGCCTTATCTCCAAATTTCTGGATGGTATCCAGCAATTTATACTGCCTGTCCATAGGACAGAACGTATCAACTGGATGGAAAGCGTTCTGCTGCAGGAATACTTCCCTGATAAGTCTGGTAATTTCCAGTGTCAACTGCTGGTCTGGTGGAAGTGCATCCGAACCTACCAGCTGGACAATATCCTGGAGTTCTGATTCCTGCTGAAGCAGGTCCATTGCATTGTTCCTTAATTTTACCCAATCCGGGGATACATTCTCATTGTACCAATCAGTTAATCCTTTGGTATACAGGCTGTAACTGTTCAACCAGTTGATGGATGGGAAATGCCGTCTCTGGGCAAGTTTTGCATCCAGGGCCCAGAACACTTTCACAATACGCAGGGTATTCTGGGTAACAGGTTCTGAGAAATCTCCGCCTGGCGGGGATACTGCCCCAATGATGGTAATTGAACCACTGAGTCCGGCGAGGGACTCTACACGGCCAGCTCGTTCATAGAACTCACTGAGACGGGCTGAAAGATAGGCAGGATACCCTTCTTCACCTGGCATCTCTTCCAGTCTTGATGATATCTCTCTCATGGCTTCTGCCCATCTGCTGGTACTGTCAGCCATTAATGATACATCATAACCCATATCCCTGTAATATTCAGCAATAGTAATACCGGTATATACACTGGCTTCCCTGGCCGCCACAGGCATATTACTGGTATTGGCGATAAGTATGGTCCGCTCCATCAGCGGCCTGCCGGTCTTGGGGTCTTCCAGTTCAGGGAACTCGGTAAGTACATCTGCCATTTCGTTACCCCTTTCACCGCAACCGATGTATACCACTATCTCTGTATCACTCCATTTAGCAAGCTGCTGCTGGGTAACGGTCTTACCGCTGCCGAAAGGACCGGGTATGGCAGCCGTACCGCCTTTAGCTACAGGGAACAGGCCGTCCAGAATGCGCTGTCCTGTGATGAGCGGGACATTTGGGGGTAGTTTTTTATTGACCGGTCTTGGTCTGCGTACAGGCCATTTCTGCATCATCTGTATCTTTGTTCCGTCAGTAAGTGTACAAACAGTATCCAATACAGTAAATTTGCCGCTCTTTATCTCATCCACAGTACCTGATACATTTGGCGGGACCATAATACGGTGCTCTACATTAGGTGTTTCCTGTACAGTACCAATAACCACACCACCGGATACCTTATCACCGGCTTTTACAACGGATTTGAATTCCCAGAGTATCTCATGGTTCAAACCATCTGCTGTCACCCCACGTTCAATAAAATCACCCATCTTTTCCTTAAGGATAGGCAATGGGCGCTGAATACCGTCATATATACTTTTAATAAGTCCGGGACCGAGTTCAACTGACAGAGGCAGACCTGTATTTTCCACAGGTTCTCCAGGTCTTATACCAGCTGTTTCTTCATAGACCTGGACAATAGACCTGTCCTTCACTATTCCAATAACCTCTCCCATGAGTCCTGCATTCCCTACTTTAACAACATCATACATACTGGTATTGATGCCCTGGACGGTAACTACCGGTCCAGATATTCTATAAATTTCTCCTTTTGTTACCAAAGATCAACACCTACTGCTTGTTTAATTTTATCTCTTAAATTTGAACTCTTACCTGAACCACCAAGTGCAATAGTGGTGGGAGTGACCATTTCGTCCAGCATTTTCCTGAACTGTTCTGGCAAACTGGCCAGATCATCATTATGTATTACTAAAACACCGACTTCGCGTTCTTCAAGTACACTTTGCAATGTAGGTACAAGGTCATTGGTTCCTTTAGTCTCGTAAATCTTTTTTATACCTGCAAGCCTGAAACCCGTGGTAAATTCACTGTTCCCGATTACTGCTATTTCCATGATTACATCACCAGATGTTTTCTTATGATCTCATCAGGAAGTTTTACTTTCTTACCCCGTACAATGGTCCTAATATTGTTTATTTCATTGTTCTTCCTGAGCATATAATCATAGATAGGAAGAATGGAAAGCGGGTAATAATGTGAAATCCTGGTTGCATATCCCATTGCATATTTGTCAAGTACTGCTTCCACGTCCATAAGAGAGGTCATATCCTCACGTACCACTTCAGAAA
Organism: ANME-2 cluster archaeon; assembly: GCA_019429385.1. Taxonomy (NCBI): domain Archaea; kingdom Methanobacteriati; phylum Methanobacteriota; class Methanomicrobia; order Methanosarcinales; species ANME-2 cluster archaeon. Next base: position 22,760 of record JAHYIS010000010.1, read on the forward strand.
TGTCAGACCAGTAAGAGTAATCTTCAAGTCCTTTCAGAAAATCTGGCCATGAGAGAGATGAAAGTCTCTTCAGGTCTCCGTTCTTCAGTTCCATGCCGCCGGGAATTACAAGGTTCAATATCTCATCTTTTTCGAGACCGGCCTTCTTAGTCCTGAAAAGTGTTTTTAGATTCTTCAGGTCAATCTCGGTCTTGATATATTTAAGACTCAGTTTTTCGCCTTTTGAGTTGCCGATGGACGCTAATAATCTTGAATAATATATCTTGTCAAGTTCATTCTCAATGGCCGATAGTTCACCGCCATCATAATTGGCGATTGCTGCATAATAAGGTGAATTTGCCAGAGCGATCTTAATGTCCTCTATTGATTCCATATTAGCAATGGAAGTAAGCTGGCGATAACCCAATTGCCCTGCCGCTACCACAGCATCCAGTATTTCCTGGGCCGGAGCCCCATAATATTTCCCTCTCAAAATAGTCTTGATATTCCAGATATCCCAGTGTCTCAAATATTCAGTGATCAGGTAATTTGGCTCATCCTGAGAAATACGTATTAATTTTCGGTATGTCCTTGCAAGGTTCTGATTCAGGGCATGCTCCAGCAAATCCAGGCCATGATATTTTTGTGCAAGTTCATCCACATCCTGTTTGTATTCAGACTCCCCTATTAAACGGGTTATTTCGGGAATGTCCATGTTCATCAGTTTGGGATAAACCTCTCTGGCTATCAGTTTGCTTTTCATGGCCCGTACCCTTGCCGTGATGTACGGATATTTTTTACTGCCCCTTTTTATCAAGAATGCCATTAAGACCTCACCCAAAGAGTATATCAGAAATCTGTTTTAAAGACTGCTCAGATACATCTTCCAGGATTCTATCGTAAGTATAATCCATACGTACCGTACTGTCATCATTTTCTATGATCAGTCCGCCGATACAGTCAATCCCACCTATATAGATAAGGTCGGTCATTTCCCTGATAAGCCTGGCATCTTTCTCATTGGAATAGACCCTGGTTCCACTGCTGCCTTGTTTATCGAGAATTCTTTTTAACAGCTCGACATTCTTTTCAGCGGGTATTGAAGAGATGGCATCCTTTGCGGATTGATAAACGCTATCCAGGATTTCTTTTTTTGCATTCAAGGCAGCCCTTTTCATTTCAAGATGGGCACTGGATATTTCCTGTTTACGCATCCTCTCAATATAAGCATCAACCTCAGCCTGACGGGTTTGTATTATCTCATCAGCCCGGGAGCGTGCCTCACGTATCAAGGTAGCAGCTTCTTCTTCAGCTTGTGCATTTATGGCTGCAGCTTTGGTTCTGGCTTGCTCCAGAATATCATTCACAACGTCTTCAAGTCCCATATTCTATCTCCCGATAACGGGTTGAATATTTACAGGAATAACAGCAATATGGCAACGACAAGACCAAAGATGACGATGGTTTCCGGGATAACGGTCAGGATAAGACCTTTACCGAATAGTTCCTCACGTTCTGCCATTGCACCTACTGCTGCAGCGCCGATATCCTTTTCTGCAAGGGCCGATGCAATACCGGATAATCCTACTGCCAGACCTGCGCCGATAGCAATAATTCCTCTCTGGTTTGCAAGTATCTGTTCAACTGATGCTTCTGCCAAATTTATATCTACCATTTATTTTTCCTCCGTGTATTTTCGAGTATATCCGAATGGATTAAATTTACGACCACCGCCATGGTAGAATTTTGTAAAGAATTCTACATACTGCAACCTCAAGGCATGCAGTCCGGGCGCAACTACGCCCAATACGGTGTTCACTGTGTGCCCAACTATGAGCACTAAGATTCCCAATAGGATGAATAATCCGCCCTGGGGAAAGAGCATCCCTGTCACAATTTCATTGACCGCAAAGGCAATACCTACCGAAGATAAGCCCACAGCCGCAAGCCTTGTGTATGAAAGGGTATTACTTACTATTGACGGGAGTTCCAGGATTCCGGCTCCACCTTCACCTGCAATCAACATTACTACTCCAATCACTGCAACTATTGCGCCGAGAGTATTACCGATTACCGGTATGTATCCCAGAGCAGACAGAATGATGATCGCAATCCCGAATTGCAGGACAATCCAGCTTAACTTTGCCAGTACAGCTTTCACAATACCATGTGAAATTGCTTCGTTCCTGAATCCTAGAATGAATCCTAAATTCAGGTGCAACGTACCGATTAATGCAGTTGCTAGCAGGATTATTGGTATATCTTCCTTTCCAAGCCTTTCAATTATTGGCAGGGCATGGAAATTATAGAATATCTCACCCATCGCACTATGTTCACCAAACAGTTCCGTAACGATGCTGTGATGGCCGAACAGGTGAAAACCAAATATCTCAGCAAACAATATACCAAATATCAGTGTTGAGATACTGCAGTATATTAATAGTGTCGCCAGAGGTTTCAATCCTTCCGATTTTATCTTAGCTTTACCGATCAGGCCCAGAGTCAGGAGCACAAAACCGTACCCGATATCTCCAAGCATGATACCATAAAACAGTGGGAAGGTAATGAAAATGATAGCAGATGGGTCAATTTCGTTGTAAACTGGTCTGGAATAGAGGTCCATTATTGTTTCAAGCGGCTTGACTGATTTAGGATTATCATATTCAACAGGAATAGTTTCTACTTTTATTTTTTCTTTATTTATATCCAGTTCAGTGAAATATACCAGATGATTGAACCGTTCTTCAATGACCTTTGATGCATGTTCGAACTGGTCATCAGGTATCCAGCAATCGATTATAAATGTACTCTCAGACGTAGCGAACCGCAAAGGTGCCTCAGCTTTTTGGGTTGTTATTGAGAGTATTTCATCTGAAGCCAGAACGAAGTCAGAATACCTGCTCTGCAAACCAATTATTCCTTCTTCGATTGATTTGAGTTCAGCCTGAATATCATCTCTTCGGTTATTGAATCCAGCCAATAATTTCCCTGGGTTGCCAGTCAGTTCCGAAATATGATGCTCAGCAAAATGATACTTATCAAGTATCTCAGCAATGGTATTAATATGTTCAACCGGTACAAACAAAATCATAAACTGAGCTTTATTATACAAAGCGAATGATATGTCACATTTTGTAGTAACACCTTTTAGCTCTTTTTCAATATCAGTCTGGTTGCCCTGGATATATCCTGCACGAACTGATAATGAACGATAACCAAGGTACATTTCCACACTCAAGGGGAATAATGACAATGGAAGTAAATCCTTAATGTTTGTTTCAATGCTTTTACTTTCGTTTTCCAATACAATCCGCTTATCCAGCAACGCAGAAACAGCAGAATCTAATTCATCAAGATTGGCATCAAAATGAGTCAATACAGATTCCTCATTCAACAAATTATCTGAATATTTCGGCTTGATACCCAAAAAATTAGATAACGATCTCAGTTTGATAAGCTTGTTTGAGGCAGCTGATGCTACTTCAGCAGGTTTACCTATTGAAAACATATCATTTTCTTCTGTGAAATCCTCAATGTGGACACAATTCAAATCATGGAGTATTTCTACTACCTGGTCCAGAAGATTCTTATGACCTACTAAAATTGCCCTTGAGAGCTTTTTAGCCTTAAGCATGTACTGCCCTCTCAAACTGCTCCATCAGGTTTTCTGTAGCTTTAGGCAGATTCTTTTTTGCCTTTGACTTGATCGATTCAGCTATGTCAAATCCTTCTTTTAAAAGTTTTTCTTTATCAGATACTATACCGGTCTTTGCCTGTGCAATTTTCTTTTCACCGATCATTTGTGAATCCTTCTGTGCATTTTCGATCAATACACGTGATTGATTCTTAGCATCCTGTATCCTTTTGGTTTTTAATTCATTGGCCTGTGAAATTATTGATTCTGAATCTTCTTCTGCTTTCTTTATTTGAGATAGAATTTCGGCCTTTGTCATATTTGTTCCACCATATTGATAATTCGCACAATATTTCATGATATAATGATATTTATCAAAATCACCCTTTTTTTGGTAACCACAATCATGCTTTTTTACAGATGATAGCATTGAAATCATAATCAATAAGCATTTTTGATTGTCTATATTACCTTTTTTAGTGTCTGAATTTCAACTCTATCATTTAACATATAGTAGATAAACAATTCGGTTTTGTAAGAGCTTTTCAGCAGCATCAGGACAAATTGTAATAAATATACGTTATTATTTTGGCTGACCACGAATAATTTCATCTACTAAGGTACTGGCAATTTCACCACAATTGGTATGTTCGGGTCCATTTAACAAATGTATTTTCAAAGTCATGATTCCCTGCATGAGTTCACACCTGACAAGGAACGTATCCTCATTAAATGCAACTCTTCTGTAATCCGTATCAAGACGTGAATAGAGGATTTTTATCTTGAAATCCAACGTACCATTATCTTCAATATCCTCAAGTACAGAATCCAGATTTGCAGGACACAGAGGTTTAAAATCCACATTTGACTCAGCAATCTCCACAATAATGTCCCGTTTTACCTGCAAAGTATGGTCCGACTTACCCTTCAAGGCAATTGAACCTGACTTATTGTTCATCCCGGCCAGTATTTTCACAATATATGGCAGATTACCCAAAAAACGGTAATTCTGTGTAAATTCTACCTCATCTACCGGAAAACGATGATACTTTCGCTTTCTCATTTCCAAACGATCTCACCTAACTCAAATAATTAACAACTAAAAACCAAGTACGTTGCACGATAAAATAAACTCTTCGAAAAAATGTGCCGATAATTAAATATATAGTAAGATTACAATGTATAATTAAATATACAAAAGCATGCAAAAATTTTAGTAAGGTTTGATCGTTACATGAGAGATAGAATCGAGTGGGAATTAAAAGGACTGAAAGAGGGGGGTATAGTTCTAGCATTGACAAGTGCTAAAAATTATAACGAAGCAAATATTGATTTTATCAAATACTTAGTATATACAAAAAACGAGCCTGGAGTATATCTCACCTTCAATAAACCCTATGCAACTATGAAACAGATATTGGAAGATGAAAATATCGACCCCAGGATGATCATTTTCATTGATGCCATAACCCTGCCCAGTGGGGGAAAGACAGATGATTCTGACCGATGCCTGTATCTAAGCGACCTTCGGAATTTATCAGACCTGGCAGTTATAATAGATGAAGCAGTAGAGGCCATTCCTTATAAAAATAAATTCCTTTTCCTTGATTCCCTTTCAACGCTGCTGCTCTACAATAATACCGGAAGTGCAGCCAAATTCGTTCATTTCCTCACCGGTAAACTCAGAGCATGGAAACTTGATGCGATATTGCTATCCCTTGAATTGGAAAGTGATGCTGAATTCCTGGCACAGTTGACACTCTTTTGTGATAAAAAGATTAATCTCAGTGAGCTTCAATCAACATGATAGACAGGATACTTTTGTTAATACCGATTTTTGCTACTATTGCCTTTGGGACTATGACATTAGTTATGGGTTTTTTGTCTCTCCGGAAACTTACTGATGGACGTATAAAAATGTACGGAACAGTAATTTGGTATGCCTTGATATTTTTCTCAATTGGCGGTGGAATTCATATTGTCCAGGAACTATTTAACTACGAATCCATAATGGGAGTGAGCCTGGTCTATTTTGAATATTTCTTTTATGCTGTATATTATATCAGCCTCCTCTATGCAATCTTATCCCTTTACAGGATGGCAAAGTTCACAGGTTTCAGTCAAAGAAAACATGAGATACAGGAAGCAATGGAACAAATGTCTGCTGAAGGTGTGAAAAGTGATAGTTGAAGATGTAGTCAATTACCTCATAATCTTCGTAGGTGTTCTGGGAACTGCGACAATACTAATTAATGTATACATATTAAGTAAACTGGGCAATAGCTCCTTAAAACGATTGGGTTTACAGGTATTGGGCCTGGTGATAATCTTCTCCATTGCCGGTATATTGCGGTCGTATAAGTCATTTTTTAATTACCATTCCAATTGGATGACCACTCTGGAATACATGATCTATAGCCTTGTATACATAGCAGCATCATACGAATTGTACGATATGGCCCGCAAATACGGATTTAACATCGAATGACCTTACAGAAAAATTTTAGACCGGGCTGATATAAGGGCTTGTGGTCCCACAATATTCGATGCAAAGTTATCAGCCATTTGTTCTATTTCCGGTTGCATTGCACTGGTCCTGGTAAAGGTCATAAGTGACAGTTGTTTTAACCAGTGGGTCTTATGGTTATGCATAATATGCCATGATTCGTGTGCAAGAACGGCTTTTAACTCATCACCGCTTAATAGTTCAAGCATTCCCACAGATATGAATATTGACTTTCCTGCTGCAAATGCCCTGGGGACTGCTGAATCAAAATAAAATACCCTGGCATCTGTTACCAATTCATCGACGAAATGCTGAGCCCAATCCAACAATTGATTTATTGGTAATGCATTCAACCGTCGGATGAGGAACCGGTCAAAAATCCTGGGAAGCATGAACATCACACTCAATGTTAACAGGGTATAAAGGAGATAAATATTTATTGAAAACATGGAATTACAGGTCATTGTCGAGAATGACAACCAGACCGATGAAATAATGAGTACCTGACCTGCGGTAAAAATTCTAATGCGATTTTCCGGTTTTGATATGAACAAATATGCTATGAACAAGAAAATTGCCATAGCTATCAAGGACAGTATTACCCCGGTAAATGGGGATGACTGAATACAGGTAATATAACAGTCAAATTCACCTGATATATGTTGTATGTAACTCATTTCTTAGATGTATATTTTGAAAAATTTTCCACGGCAAGTTCACCAAAACAATCCACCAGACTGTCAAGTATCCGATTGGTGATATCAGAAGCCACATCACCACGGGAAGAAGTGGGCCTATAAATATATCGAACCCTTCCATCGACATTTTGAACATTACGCTCCACGTAACCCGCTTTAGCCAGCCTGTCAAGAGTGCCTGCAACGCTTGATAAAGGGATATTGGTACATTCAGTGATCTGGGAAGTGGTCATGTCACCCCTATCCCATAATGTTTCCATTATATCCGATTCTATCGGGCTGAAGAATTTAGTGTATCCTTCATTTGAAAGATTGATACGGTCGATTTTAACCATGTTTTACAATTGGTGTAAATGCATATATATTTTATGCATGAAAAGATTTATAAATCACTAATCCAAATTGTATTCCAGGACCCTGTTTTCAATTTAAGGTGTTGTCATGTCAGTTAAAAAAAATGCAATTATTCTGTTAATCGTTATGGTCTTTCTAATGTTTGCCGGATGTTTAAAAGCTCCTGATACCGACGGTGACGGGGTCCGTGACCCGGTAGATGTATTCCCTGAAGACCCGGGTGATTGGGAAGATTCAGACCTTGACGGAATAGGTAACAACGCTGAAATCAAGATGGGAACAAATCCATTTCTTGCTGACTCTGACGGGGATTCCTATATTGATAGTGTAGATATGGACCCACTGGATGCCAGTATCGGCGCAGATACTGACGGAGACGGTTATCATGATGCTATTGATGCTTTTCCTGATGATCCAAATGAATGGGCCGATACAGATAGTGATGGATATGGAGACAATGCTGATAAATATCCCAATGACCCCATGTACTATACATATGATTTGAAAACGATTACAGATTTTATATTTAATGAAGATGAACTGGAACGAGTATCCATTTTTGAAAATAATATAACAGGAACTGAGTATTCGATTGAGATCACAAATAACGAAAGCCTTGGCGGTAATTTTTCAGTAACTGTCTATACATGTCTCGGTTTTGACTGGACTAAACAGGAATGCAGACCTGGCACTGAAATAAGCAGTTCGGAAAAGGTCTATGTGGGACCAGGTGAAACCAGAATTACAAAAGTCAAGGTCTTTACAGAATACCAGAAGCAAGTCCAGCGCTTTAAAAGATGGGTGGTTGTAATCCCGCCAGAAGTGGAAAAGCCGGCCTAGACCTTTATTGATTCAAGGTCCAACAATTGAGTTTTCATTTCGACCCCGTAAGAAAAACCGCCGGTTCCCTTTTTTGAAATTACCCTGTGGCAGGGTATGATCACAGGTACCCTGTTCTTGCCAAGTGCAGTACCCACTGCCCTCGTTGCCAGGGGTCTTTCTATCATATTGGCAAGTCGGGAATAGGTGATACTGTTCCCCCACCCTATATGCCTTGCAGCAGTCAGAACGTGCTGCTGGAAAGAAGTGAAACCTGACAGGTCTACATCATATGTTGAAAAATCTACAATTTCTCCATTGAAATACCGCAGCAGGTCTAATGAAACGGGATGGGTTATGCGGGTTTTGCCTTTGTAGTTCTCTATAAAGTGCACCGTTTTAACAACACCTGTAATTTCCTCCACTACTACCCACATGCCAATCGGTTTTGCAAAAAAAAAATCTTCAGACATGCCGGAACCTTACATCTGTAATCCTTCACTACAATATGCTATAATAAATACCACTCGTTATCCTGTACGATCGATTCACCCGGTACAATACTGCGTGAAGGTTCTCCACCCGCCGCACGGCAGATGGCCTCATCAAAATCCTTAAGATATTGTTCCATGTGCAAACTACCGTATCCGAATTTCAAATCAGGGTCAAACACCTGCCTGATACTCTGTTCTGTTGGAACGATGTCCACGTTAACACCGCTCATTTCCACTGCTTTCTCCATAGCAATCCTGAAATCACCAATACAATATGCTATCCTGTGCTTATAATGTCCGGCAGTCTTTCTGAGATAGCGAGCAAGACGCTGGCTTTCAATTTTGTGGAACTCGCGTTTTACGAGGGGTACATCGCAACGGCCCAGCATGAACTTGTAATCCATGAAAGGATATTCTGTATCCAGTTCCCTTGGTGCTATTCCGCAGGTCCCGAAAACAACCACATGCACCTGTTCATAATCAAGGTGGCGAAAAATTATTTTGTCAAAAATCTTGTGAGATGGACTCTCATGATATGGTTTTGTCATTGAACAGGGTACAAATATACAGATATCCCTGCAGGGCGGTTCATATTCGGTCAATACCCATTCAGCCGCCCGTATCATATCAGGGTGCATTATTACCCGCTCACCAATTAGAGGTTCATCGGAACGTTCATGTTCAGGAATTATCACTTGGACACCACAAGTACAGGGATAGGCGAGATCTTGACCAGATCTTCAGTCAGGCTTCCTTCTGTGAGTTTCTGGAATCCTGATTGCCTGCGGGATGCTATAATTATCAGGTCAGCCTTTTCCTCTTTGACCAATTCCAATAGCATCAATAAAACCGATTTCTTTGAAGTATCCCCCTCTTTCATGATACTCCTGGCAGATATGTCACGTTTCCTGATGGTACTGAGCATTATTTCATGGTATGTTTCCATCAATATAGATGCAGGCATATCTTTTAATTGCTTGACCAGTTCTGGACTTATCTCATCAAGCCTCGCCCTGATGGGACCTTCCGATTTTTTACCTTTCGGTGCCATTGAGACAATAACGATCTCTGCTTTACAGGAAGTGGCCAAACTAATTCCATATTTCAATGCCCGTTCTGATTTTTTGGAACCATCAAGAGGAATGATAATTTTTTTGAATTTCTGTAAATCATTTTCTGTCAATAATAAAACTCCTGTTTATATGACATTTTTTAGAATAAATAGATTAATTGGTAGTATACAACTTGTGCAAACAAAAAGTTTACTGCTTGACCAGCATAGAAGTTCCGGTTTATATCTTACCTGGACGGGTATGTTATCGTACCTGGACGGGAATGTTACCTTACCTGGACGGGAATGTTATCGTACCTGGACGGGTATGTTATCTTACCTGGACGGGAATGTTATCGTACCTGGACGGGTATGTTATCTTACCTGGACGGGAATGTTATCGTACCTGGACGGGTATGTTATCTTACCTGGACGGGAATGTCCTGGGGTCTGCAGACCGAACTAACGGCATCGATATATGACGTCTGGCACAGGGGGGCACCTCATAGATGCCGGGTTTGATGGTTCTGTTTACTGCATTTCGATTAATTATTGTATTTTTGGTGCCGCAACGCCTGCATCTGTATCCCTGGCCATGTCCGGCTGATTTCATATGCTTGCCGCACGAGGAGCATAGCGGATTTTCTGCTATTTCCTGGAGAGCGAGTTCAATGATATCTATTTTTTCAAGGTTCAGGGTATCATTCTGGACACTTCCATACACACGCACCCTGTCCCCGGGTATCAACTGCCTGATGATCTGCCTGAAACCTTTTGTTGGTTCAAAAGCTGCACATTTAATGGTGCAGATGCCCACGTTATCAGTTTCTTCTTCAAACTCACCAGCCAAGTCGCCAGACTTACCATTAACATCAGATTCAAATTCATCTACCACAATGGTGAAGAAGGTATGACCGCCCTCGATGGTCACTGGGTTATCCTCCAATGTACCTTTTACGCAATATGACCGGCCTTCACTTATATTTCCAATACGATCATCAATAAGGTGCAGGTCAGTCCCCTGGTTGGTCTTGAACAGTAATGTCCTGCCAGGGATCTCAGATTCTATGAGGTTAAATGCATGCTGAATAGCATGGATGTCATCACCACGTATCCCGAATAACACAGGGTCAGGAGAATGGGGTGCAAAAATTACACTATCATTAGCTCTATCCACCGTGTCCCAGGTGCCCGGATATGTTATTTCATCCGCCCTGAATACCGAATCACGGTCGATACTCCGCAGTGTGCCAAAATTTTCAGGCAGACGATAAACTATCATCTCGTATGTATGGTCCGGCAGCCCGCATGCAATAGCTCCGCACGCAGCAAGAGCACCGATAAGCCCGCGTCCGTTCTTGAACCCCATGTGGACCAGGCCAAACCTGTCAATGAGGGTGCGGGCATCCTCAATGGTAAGCACATCCTGCATGGCACGCCGCATGAATGATTCCAGTGCTTTCCTGAACACCATGTCCTGCTTATTTCCATCATGTAAAAACACTACGCCGGGATTGGTGTTCTCGCACTCCAGATCAGCCATATCTTCCACCAGAGATAGAGTCGAGTCCATGATTTGCCGCTCTGAGCCTGGATTGGGTTCAATCTCCAGGGACAATGCTGCATTTCCCCTGGTCCTGTATTGTATATTAGGATTGAGCCGAATGAGGTGGGGCATTCCCCTGAATGTGCCCAATTCCTTAAGCTGGTCGATAAGCACTGCTGTAAGATAGGTGGTACACATCCCATCCATGGAATCGGTATCATCAATTCCGATGATCATACAAGGTTTCCGGTAAACACGGTCCTGGCCGTGCCCTGCATGAAGGCATAACCTCCTTCGAGTGTGATATTGAGTATGCCTCCCAGGGTGTTTACTGTTACCTCACTGCCGGTCAACCCCAGGTGGTGTGCTATAACTACTGATGCTACTGAACCTGTACCACAGCTCAGGGTCTCTCCTTCCACACCCCTCTCGTAGGTGCGGATATTGACATGACCTTCATCGGCAACATGGACAAAATTCACGTTTGTGCCTTTTGGGAAGATGGTATTGTATCGTATTGGAGGTGCTATTGTATCGATATCAACACCTTCCAGGTCGTCCTCAAATATCACTGCATGGGGAACGCCCGTATTGATGACCGATACCTGCATACCTTCAATTATCTCGTTCATGAACTCTCCATCACCCCTGGCCGGTATGTCCTTCCTGTCAAACAGGGGTTTTCCCATATTTACCTTTACCAACACCCCATCACCCTGACCTGTCACGTCCACGGGCAATATACCAGCCATGGTCTCTACAGTTGCAGTGCCCTGTGTTAGATACCCTTTCTCCAGGGCGTACCTGACAAGACACCTTATGCCATTACCGCACATCTCTGCTTCAGAGCGGTCTGGCTGGAACAATCTCATCTTTATGTCGGCAGGACCTGATCTTGAAATGTACAGTACACCGTCTCCCCCTATGCCGAACCTCCGGTCGCAATATTTTTCGGCAAAGTCGGCTTTTGAACCATCTGCCACTACTGTTTGGCTATATTCATCTATCAGAATGAAGTCATTGCCGTTCCCATGGAGTTTGGTGAATTGTATCATATGGGCAGAAATCGGCTGGTTTTGACATAAAGCTTTCTACTGCCTGAGATTTGGATGATCGAATTACTTTATGGTGGTCTCAACACTATAGGTGACATGCGGTCAGGGTCAACCAGTACATCAACCACTGCCGGTTTATCTGAATTGAAAGCTTTTTCAAGTGCCTCATCCAGTTCTTCAGGGTTCTCTACCCGGTACCCTTCACCGCCACAGGATACGGCAAATGCAGCAAAGTCAGGGTTCATGAACCGGGTACCATATTCCGGATACCCGTGCATATCCTGTTCTTTCTTGATATTCTTGAGTTTGCCGTCATTGAACACAATCACTTTTACCGGCAGGTCGTTCTGGACCGCCGTCGTAAAGTCTGCCATTACCATGGCAAAACCGCCATCCCCGGTAATGCATATCACCTGGCGCCCGGGATATTCCAGTTGGGCCGCAAGGGAAGCGGGAAATGCGAATCCCATACTTGCCATGTTGGATGACATCAGGGTCTTCTCACCGGTACACTGGTATTTCCTGTAGAACCAATAGGTGTGGTCACCGACATCCACGCAGATATATGCATCCCTGTCTGCATGTAGCTTCACGGATTGCACAACAAAACCAGGATTGATGGGGGTACTCATGTCCTTGGACTCATCCAGTATCGTTTCCTGGTAGTCACGTTTGATACGGTCTATCGTTTTGAAATATTCGGGGTCCCGTACTTTCGGTGTCACCCTTTTTGTCAGTTCATGGACCGTATATATTGCATCCCCGACCAATCCTGCATCAACCGGAAAACTCCGGCCCACCCTTGCGGCATTGATGTCCACCTGGATAATAGGTACATCCGGCACCAGGTTGCGCTGCCTGAAACCTGAACCCAGGACAATGAACAGGTCGCCTTCCCTGGCAGCCTGCGCCGCATACGGCGTGCCAATAGAACCCAGTACTCCCATAGCAAGGGGATGGTCTTCAGGGATCTCACCTTTGGCCCGGGATGTCGTGAGAATGGGAGCCTGTATCTTTTCTGCCAGGGCTATCACTTCATTCCCTCCTTCCCTGGTCCCCCATCCCGCAAAAACTATGGGGTGTACGCTGGTATTGATGGCTTCCACAGCCTTCTGGATATCCTGCTCCAGGGGCAGGGTCTTCGGGCTGAACACGTGCTTGCCAGGTTGCCAGATGGTGTCATCAAGCGCCATCCCGAGCACATCTGTAGGAAGGCTGAGGTGGGCCGTTCCGCGTCTGGCATAGGCATGCTTGATAGCAAGGGTGGTCAGCCTGATGGTCTGGCCCGGAGATGCGATGGTCTCGTTGAACACGCTAAAAGGGGCGAATAGTTCTATTTCGTCTATCTCCTGGAGATACTCGCTGCCGAGATACGGCAGGGGAACCTGCCCGGTGAGTGCAAGTACGGGTGCTCCGTCTGCGGTGGCGTCTACCAGTCCGGTGATGAGGTTCGTGGTACCAGGCCCTGCGATACTGAGGCAGACACCGATATGTCCGGTTATCTTGGCATGTGCGCATGCCATGAAAGCAGCGGTTTCTTCATGACGGGTAAGGATGAAATCAACATCTTTGCTTTTTCGTATAGCTTCCATGAGGGGAAGGTTGGATTCCCCCGGAATACCGTAGATATGGATTACACCTGCTGCTGAGAGCTGCTCCACTAACTTATCAGCAACAGTTGTTGTAATCTCTCTGGTAACTCCCCCATCCTCGGGTACAAAAGCTGACCGGGGGGCTCCGCATAATGGACATACCCAGTCGCCGGGCAGAGCATCAAATCGGGTCCCCTCTTTCTCTTCGTCATATACATAATTACATACTGTGCAGCGATATTTCAGAACTGCTTCCCCCTTTATACTTCCTGTTCAGTGATGAACGTAAAACGCAATAAGGATTTGTTGATGAGAAAAAGGAATATTCAATTAAAGAAAAATTATCCAATGGACCGGTCGGGATTTGAACCCGAGGCCTCTACCATTCAGGTTGGACAGCCTGTTCAGCCAATCCAAATGCCAAGGTAGCGATCTACCCCTGATCTACCGGCCCACATTGGAGTGTTCTGAATATAGCCTATGAGAAATAAACCTTTTGTTTCATCGGGTGTTTGGTAAGGGAGCCACTGTTCCAAAACTCAATGTCAATAAACCATATGCTTAAATAAGTCGGAAATAATCAATCTAGTAGGAAATAAGTTGATTTGTATGATGCAAAGAGTGAAAATTAGAAAAAAAGGACAAATTACCATCCCAAGCCGGTTGAGGAGAAAATCGAACCTTGAAGAGGGAAGCGAAGTGTTAATTGAAACACGGGATGATGAAATTATTATACATACCCTTGTCCTTGAACCCATAAAAGAAGGTTTTGGTTTATTTGGAAAAGAAACGCTGGATAGCCAGGAATTAAAGACATTTGCAGAAAAATCCCGGATAAAGTCCACTATCAATGACAAATAATCTATCTGAATTTCAAAATGATAACATTTTCATCGATGCTAACGTATTCATTTATTTCTTTCGATTACATCCAGAGTACAGTAAAACTTGCCAACAATTCTTTTCCAACCTTCAAAATAAGAAATTCAAAGGATTCACAACCGCTTTTGTGATAGAAGAAGTTGTATCTATTTTACTAATACGGTCAATAGCAGATGATTTTGACAAGCATCCAACTAAAATAATCCGAGACAATCCCGAAGTAGTAAGAAAATATACGAATAAACTTCATAAGGCTGTTACAATCATATTCAGCATGGGAAATCTTTCGATTCTTGAAACACCAGTTGAATTGTTTTTTTCCATGGTTGAAAATATGGAATACGGTCTGTTGACACGAGATGCATTATATCTGGCAGTCATGGACCAGAATAATATAAAAAATATAGCAAGTTTTGATTCAGACTTTGACCGTGTTGACAAAAAAATGAGATGGGGAGTCTAACCCCTCAACCTCTCTCGCTCCCCAAAAACCTTCTCGATCTCCCCATCCAGCGCACCGGCCTTCTTAACATCCCCCTTCCCGCCAGTCTCCATGATCTTCCGCAGTTCGCGTCGGTAAGGACCCAGCCGCCGCCCGATGCGCACATAATCCTCCTGTGAAAGAGACTTTTTCCCCTCGAGTTCTTCCTGTGATATCAATTCTATCTGGGCCTTTATCCTGGCAAGCTTCTGGCCGAACTCCCCAGCTGGTTTTTTAGGTACAGCTTTCTTTTTCTTCGCTACCACCCCGCCCTTTTTCTTTACAGGCTTCTTTCCTTCCAGTACATCAGACAACTCCTGCACCAGGACAGCAGCAGCAGTACCCTGGGATGTCAGAACAACCCGCTTTACCCTGTTGTCGCTGCCGTCCTGTTCGAATGTTACCAGACCCAGTTCTTCCAGCTTGGTAAGTATTTTTGTAGTATGCGCAAACGTCGACTCTATCTCCCTGGATATTACAGAAGCATACGTCTCACCCTCCCTGCTTATGGTAAGCAACACCAAGGCGGGTTTTTGTTGCAGTATCAAGCTTACTGCATCGTTACCCATAGTATTCCTCCACCTACTTACCCAGTTCCCGTGAACGCTCGGAAGCCGCTATCACCGCACTCATCACAGCAGCCCTGACCTTCCTTTTCTCCAGCGCCTCGATACCCCGTATCGTGGTCCCTGCCGGTGAAGTTACCATGTCCTTCAGTTCACCGGGATGTTTGCCTGACTCCAGTACCATCCTGGCTGCACCCAGTACGGTCTGGGCCGCCAGGGTCTGTGCTGTCACCCTGTCCAGTCCCTGGTGCACGCCACCATCAGCCAGCGCCTCGATTATCATGAACACAAATGCAGGTCCACTGCCTGACAAGCCTGTCACTGCATCCATCAGGTGCTCGTCCACAACCACGGTCCTGCCTACTGCTTCCAGTATCTTCCTGGTGGTTTCCACATCGGTTTTGGTAGCTGCATCTCCCGGACAGATTGCCGAAGCAGCTTCACCAACGGTGGCACAGATATTAGGCATGACCCTGACCACGCGGGTGCCCCCTGGCAGCTCATTAGCAAGACTTTCAATATTCACTCCCGCAGCAATGGATATGAACAGGTGCTTCTTTATGGCCGATTCCTTGATACCCTGCAGCACGTACCTGATTATCTGGGGTTTTACTGCAAGGATGACCACATCTGCCTTCTCGATGGTCTGTGCGTTATCACAGGAAACAACTATACCCAGGTCCTCTCCCAGCATGGCCAGTTTCCGCTCATCGATATCACTGGCACATATCCTGCCCGGTTCAACCAGACCTGCACTGATTATCCCCCGGATCAATGCCTCGCCCATCTTTCCTGTTCCGATAAAACCTATTGTCATATCCTTAATCTGAATCATCTCCGTCAATTCGCTCTTCGTTCAGGCACCATGTACGGTATCTATTATAAATAATAATATCTGTGATATTAATGTCAGTAGATTATCCATGTTATTAATAATATTACTGTTGAAAAATCCTGTACTCTTCCGGAATGGATTGAACACGTCCGTTCATCAATACTATCGTCAAACATTAGAAAACGTTATTACGACGTAATCTAATTTTCAAGCAGGTGGAATCATGAATGATCTCAGGTCAAAGGTAGAGGAAGATAGGGGAATAGTAAAGCAGATCGAACTGCTAATTCCGGGTTTCCATGGATATCGAGAGCGAGAGGATATCAGGGCTGCAGATAGTCTGCTGCGGCAACAGCTTGCAAATAAAATGAAAGAGATCAACAGCATTTTTGAGCAATGCAGGGAAGAGCTTGGCAGGGCAATGGACCTTACGCTTATATCAAATATGGGTAATATAGTAAAATTTTCCCGGCTCATCGAGAACAGGATACGACATGCAGAACAGGGATATACTGGCATCTCAGCAGACTTTCGCATTGAAGAAGAGGAATTGAACACCTTGTACGAATGGGACCTGGCACTGCTGCAGACCATTGATCCAATACATACTATGGCAGGGGAACTTCTCAATTCCATCCTCGTCGATGATGGAACTGCATTTCGGAAAATGCGGATTCTCAAGAATACGCTCAATGAATTCAATTCGACCTTGAATAAAAGGATGACAAAGATAGCCGGACTGGAGGTAACATAAATGCTATTTGACAAAAAGACACCGACCACAAACGGTTCAGGGAAAAGTATGCTGGGAGCAACCACATTCATGTGGGATGACGCTGCCAAGGGCGATAAAGTGATGTTCCGGATACCCAGGAACATTATCTGGAACGACAATGTAGTGGTGAGGGAAGATGAATATGCCGTATTTTTCAGGGACGGAAAAGTGCTCACCGTTCTTGATAAGGCAGGAAGGTACGGGCTATCTTCACTTAACATACCTGTACTTACCGAACTCCAGAGAAAGGTCACAGGTACGCAGCCAGTGGCTGAAGTCTATTATGTCCAGCGCAGGGAACTCAGGGGTAAATTTGGCAGTGCTGAAGCATTCACCTTCAGGGACCAGGATTTCGGCATGATAAGGCTGCGCATCTTCGGTCAGTTCGCCTATAAAGTAGTTGACCCGGTGCAGTTCATTACCCAGTTCATCGGTACGAAGGGTTTCAGTGAAAGTGACAATGTGATAAGCTGGCTGAAAGATGAGGTCATAATGCAGCTCAATGACGCTTTGGGTGAGCTCAAGACCCAGAAACAGCTATCAGCACTGGACCTACCCGCATATCTTGAAGAGATAGAGCAAATTCTCCTTTCAAAATTGGAGCCGGATGTTGGAGAATACGGCATCAAGATCATGCGTATTGCAGGTCTTAACATTAATTTCCCTGAAGATGTCCAGAAATCCATAGACGAGCGTGCCGGTATCGGTGCCCTGGGCCTGACAGACCAGAAACAAAAGGATGCCTACATGGCATTCCAGGCCGGCAAAGCCATGCGTGATGCTGCAAAGCAGGAAGGAGGTGCTGCCGGAGCAGGTGCCGGAATCGGTGTTGGGATGGGAGCAGGTATGGGTATGGGAATGATGATGGCAAACCAGATGGCACCTGGCGCCCAGCAGGCACAACAGGCCCAGCAACCGGCTCACCCCCAGCAGGCTGCGCCACCGGGTGGAATCAAATGTCCTTCCTGTGGTACTGATGTTCCCACCGGGTCTAAGTTCTGCATCAACTGCGGTGCAAAGATAGGCGGCGGCATGTCGTGTCCAAAATGCAATGCTGAAGTGCCGAAAGGCTCCAGGTTCTGCCTGAACTGTGGCACAAAAATGGTAACAAGCTGTCCACAGTGCAATGCTGAATTGCAATCAGGTGCTAAATTTTGTCCGGACTGCGGTACAAAAATAGAGTAGGAACGTGGGTAAAATGGAAGTACAATGTCCCCAGTGCGGTGCCAGCGTAAATGTGATCGAAGGACAGACCTTTTTAACGTGCGAGTACTGTTCTTCTGCTGTTTATATCGATAAAAGCCAGGTCGTTTTCCACTATATGCTGGAGCCTACTATTGACCAGGCTAATGCCGAAGCGTCCCTGAAACGCTGGATGGCGGGCAGCAAGACGGTAAAAGGCCTTGACAAACAAGCCCGGATAACCGGAACAGAGTTCATTTATTTCCCGATATGGTATTTCAAGATAAAGCAGAACGGGGATGAAAAGATCAAGGTGCAGCCCGCTTCTCCTACACCGATACCTGACATCAAGCAACTCTCCATTCCTGCCGGTGACCTGAGGTTCTACAACGAGAATGACGCCACTAATACCGCAATACAGGAACCGCATGTGCTGTACACGTCTGCCGTCCAGTGGCTTGCCAATGAAGGTGTTGACATTTCCACAGTGACCCTGAGCGCGCTGGTACATATCCCGCTCTATATTTTCCAATATAGTTTCAAAGATAATACCTATAGTGCCGCGATTGATGGTTCTTCAAGCAAGGTCATGGTATCAGAATTCCCTTCCAAATCCGAACTGCCGTATATTATCGTTGGCGGCGGTGCAGCAATATTGTTTTTTTTGGAAGGCATGCTGCTTGGATTTCCTGAAGTACTGGTGGCATACCTCGGTACTGCATTGATAGTGATCATAGCGGCCGTACTGGTTGCTGAGAAGGTGTAATAATGACCGAGAACAAACTGGAAGTAATTAAAGGGCTCATGTGTCCTGGCTGCGGCGGCACGGTTGAACTTCGGGAAGGGCAAAATGTCCTGAAATGCCCGTATTGCGATACATTGTTGCTGGTGATGGGGGACGAGGGTGTTCTCCAGTATCATGTCAGCAGTAAGATAGAACGGGACAGGGTCAAAGATACGGTGAATAAATGGTTCGGCAAGTTGGATAAGGACAGGAAGTTGAAAAAACAGGCTGAAATTACTGATATTTTTCTCATCCATATACCTTTCTGGCGGTCGCTGGGCAAGGTCTGCGGCTGGATATTCGGCAACAAGATACATCGTGAAACGCATCGTGATAGTAAGGGGAATACCCATACTACTACCAGGAAAGAACCTGTCGAGCGCATGGTGATGCAGGATTATTTATGGAACAAAGCAGCATGCGATGTTTCCGAATTCGGGGTGGATGATGTGGATGAATCCGGTATCAGGGGAAATCTTGAACCGTTCGATTTCTATACCGTTGAAAAGCAGGGAATGGTGTTTGAGCCTACGTTCTCAAGGACCGACTCGATGAAAGAATCTGATGAATGGATGCTCAAAAGAGCCAGGAACAGTGTTGATGTGGATGAGGTGATATTCCAGAAACTGAATGTGATCGGCAGGAAACTTTCGGTCGTGT
The DNA here is from genome assembly GCA_019429385.1 of ANME-2 cluster archaeon. Lineage (NCBI taxonomy): Archaea > Methanobacteriati > Methanobacteriota > Methanomicrobia > Methanosarcinales > ANME-2 cluster archaeon. Next base: position 42,653 of record JAHYIS010000010.1, read on the forward strand.
ATTATCCGCTCTGGGTCCTGAGGTACCGGTTCAGGGACCGCAATTACCAGGTCGTTGTGGACGGGCTGCATGGTAAATTACTCTACGGCAGGGCACCGGGCAGTACTTTTTACCGGGTAAGCATGTTCATTGGCAGCCTGATGATAGGGAACCTGGTCCTGACTACCTCTGCCAGGCAATATTTCAGTTCCAGTTCCAGTGATGTGTTTATCGTGGGGGCCATTGCAGGGGCCGCGTTGATACTGTTCGGTTTTTATAAATTCAGGTATGGTGGCGAAGTTATAGAAGGTGGAAGATCGAAAATGAAGGGCGAAGATATCAAGGAAACCATGAATTCATTGATGAACGGGGATATTGACAAATTCCTGGGGGTGAGGTAATGGCACAACGTTCAGGTTTACGATTGGTGGCATTGAAATGTGAAAAGTGCGGCTCGCTTCTGGATGCTGACCAACATGATGTGGTGTATTACTGCAACAACTGTGATACAGGGTATGAGATCATCAATGAAAAAGACGAGCTTGTACCGATTGAGGTCGAATTTGCCATTCCTGAGAACAAAAGGGGTTCAGAGATATTCTATTACCCGTTCTGGGTATTTGATTCAGATATAGAAATCACGTCCAGGGAAGCCAGTGGTACTGCTGGCAGTTTAGGGAAATTTATTAAGAAGAACCTGGGAATGGAAGGGGAAGCAAAACCTGTGGAAAAATTCTTTGTACCTGCATTCGATACCTCTATGGAAAATGTTAAGATGCTGGGACTTGAATTTACCCAAAAACAGCCGGATTATGACACTATTAAGAAGGATAAGCTCAGGGGATGTATCTATTCCAGGGAAGATGCTGAAAAAATAGCTGATTTTATTTTCTTAAGCATGGAAGCGGAGAGGGCAGATATGCTCAAGCATATTTCATACTCGCTGGGGTTATCATCCCCAAAAATAGTAGGGATTCCCTTCTACAAAGACGAACGTTTGGGTCTGGTAGATGGAATCATTGGTATTGAAGTGCGCTGATCAGGACCCGAGTTTCATGATGGCTTCTGCCAGGTCCCCGCCGGTTTCCTTGAGGGCTGCCTTTGCTTCATCTATGGTCTTTCCGGTCTGCTCGGCAACCAGCGCCACATCTTCATCAGGTATGGGGGTTTCCCTTGGTACTTCATGGGGGGTGCCTATTATCTGGTAGGTTGTCATACCGGGGGCAGCCACCTTTGTCACGTTGGCGTCATCAAAAATAATATCTGTATTCGCGGTCCTGATTATGACCTGTTCCACATCAGCTATCTCATCGGATTTTATCCCCATCTGTTTCATCATCTGGTTCATGGCACGGGGATTCATACCGCCCATTCCTGCTGGTCTTTTTGCCATATTGTTTTCACCTGGTGTGTAGATATACACTACAATATTAAAACATTATTCTCAATGGGAGAAAAAGTGACTTTTTCTGAAAACGGAACTGTTTTTCATTACCGTCAACTTCGATACGGATATTATCCAAAACTTAAATAATGATATACCCTGTTAATTTCATAGAATGTATATAATGGACAGTGATAGTCCAAAGGAAACTTTAATAAATAAGACCTTTGATTATTTAAATCGTCTTCCCCAGGATAAAGTTCTTGAAGTCGCAGAATTCGTTGAATTTCTCTATCAGAAACATGAAGAGTATATTTTGAAACGTGGAATTCAAAAGGTCATATCCGATTCTAAATCGTTTCAATTTTTGGAAGAAGAAGAGGAACTCTATACTTTAAATGATTTAAAAATGCGGTTCAAATGAACAAAGGCGACATTATTATATCAATATCCTATACAATATTAAATATTTGTAAAATGATTATGTAATCAACTGATTTATCAAAATGTTGCTCCATTTTTAGCGCTACGATTGTTATGTTGTATCAAGATATCCCATATGATGCACACAACCCTATTCGCCTTCAATAACTATTCCTGTACTCAAAGTACAAGGTCTTAATTATACTTAAACAAAACGATTTTTCGCTTTAAATCCTGTTAAATATTAATTTACATTGCACCTATATTTAGGCGTACCAAAACATATAAGTATATTTAGGTCAACCTAAATATACCAGAAACAAAAGGTGAACACTATGATACCAAGTTTTATAATAACATTCAGAGAAGGTCTGGAAGCCTTCCTGATAGTGGGAATTATCCTGGCCTACTTAACCCGGACCCAACAGGAACAATTGAAGAAATATGTCTATTATGGCACATTCGCCGCAATCGTTGCCAGCCTGTTGGCAGCGGCAGCCTTTAACATGCTGGCAATACAGTTCGCAGGCCGGAACGAAGAACTGTTCGAAGGTATAGTCATGCTGCTGGCCGCTGCTGTACTGACCAGTATGATCATCTGGATGCTCAAGGAATCAGCACACATCAAGGGTGACATTTAGCGCAAGGCTAGCCAGTCCGCCACTACCGGACTTGCTGTGCTGGCCTTTGTTTCGGTGTTCAGGGAAGGCTTGGAAACCGTACTGTTCCTCGGAGCAGCAGCCCTGGGAGCAGAGCGCAGCACTGACGTGCTCCTTGGCGGTGTTGCCGGACTTGCGGTGTCACTGGTCGTTACCTATGCACTATTCAAGTCTACCGTGAACCTTGAGATAAGGGTATTCTTCAAGGTGACCAGTGTTTTCCTGATATTGTTCGCAGCAGGCCTGACCGCCCATGGAGTTCATGAACTCCAGGAAGCTGCAGTTGTTCCTGTAATTGTCGAACATGTGTGGGATACCAACGGCATACTGGACGAGAATAGTACTGCCGGCAGCCTGGCCAGGAGCTTGCTGGGATACAATGGCAATCCCTCCCTGCTCGAAGTACTCTCCTATGCAGGGTATTACCTGGCCGCGTACCTGTTCTACCGTTACACGACCAGGAAAGATACGAGCTCGGGGTAATGCCGGGTAATTCTGGCACGTCCTTGTCATCGAGGTTGACTGATAGTGGTACCCGATATTGCAAGGCTTACCAGGCTCAGCCCTGCTGCGCCAATGAACACGGCATTGAATCCCCATACATTGGACACCACACCGCCAAAGAGAGCTCCCGTTATCATGGAAAGGCTGATGACCGAATTGAGATAACCTGCAGCTGTGGCTTTATCCGTGTTGCGCTGCAGGAGCAGTTCGGTGGAGCCCACAAGCAGGAAGGACCAGGAAAGGGCTACCAGGAACATGGCGGGAATGATGTGAAAATATGTCGAAGCCGGAAGCAGGCTCAAAAAAGCGGCCACCGACAGCATATACCCTATCTTTACAATCCGCTCCATATTCAGGCCGTCCATCCGGCGCATCATAAAAAACTGCATCAGGGGGTTAATGGAATACAGGATACCTATCCAGAATTTATCTGCACCGAGGCTTACCAGGTATAGGGGAAATATAGTCCAGCATCCAACAGCTCCCGTGTGCCGTAAAAAGAAGGTCAGGTAGATATTCCAGTTATTCTTTATTGTGGCTATTGAGAAATAATCCACTTTGACACGTTGTACGTTCACGTTGGGCATTTTCGCTGCTAACATAAATGAGATGAGCAGCATGAGCGAACTGACCACGAAAATGGGAGCATAGTCCCCGATAATACCTGCTCCGAAAAAACCTGCAGCCCAGCCAAGGGCGCCAAAGGAACTGAACTTGCCAATGCTGCGCTTGAGCCCGTAAACATGCATGATAAGAGCTGCCGGGTACATGCCTACGCAAATTCCCAACACACCCCTGATAATGGCCAGGCTGAGCGGGTCATAAGCGAACAGCTGGAGAGAATACGCCACTGCCGAACAGGCAAGTCCGACAAGGAGCATTTTTTTGATATCCCAGGTATCGGCAACTTTGCTGAAAAAAGATGATGAGACAAAGAGACATGCGCCGTACACGCTCATAATGATGCCCACCTGGGTGTAGTTCGCGCCCATATCCCCGGCCAGCAGGGGGATGAACAACATGGACATCATTATAGATGTGTTCGTGAAAAACTGGATGGAGTTGAGCTTCATTCTGGGTGTAAATAGACGTGGGGTCTATTTCAAAGTATGCTGGTGATACTTCAATGGCTGTGATGATAATGTGCAGCCGGCATGAGCGAGTAGAATGCCCGTGACACTACTTCGTTCAGTGCCGGATGGATATCCATTCCATCCAGAATGGGATGTGCACTCTGCTGGGGAGTGTACATAAGAGATATTATCTCATGGATCAGGACAGAAGCATGCGGGCCAATGATATGTGCCCCTAATATCCTGTACGTGTGCACCTCCACAATGACCTTGACAAAATAATCCTTCGCGTTCATCGCCATACCTTTGGCAGTATCCTCATATCGTTGAAAACCGATGAGTACCCTGTCCTCACCCAGCGTATCAATGGCCTCTTTTTCCCTTAATCCCACGCTGGCAATTTCTGGATATGAAAAAACCGCGTGGGGTACTGCATGGTAGTCTGCCTTTACTTTTTTCCCCAATACTGCATTATAATAAACGAGAGATGATTCATAGTTGGCAACATGTTTGAACAGGTATTTTCCATTGGCATCTCCGAACGCCCAGATGTTTGGCTGTGTGGTCTCAAGGTATTCGTTCACCACTATCCATCCATTACCATCAGTTTTTATTCCTCCCTTTTCAGGATGCAGGATATCGGTATTGGGTCCCCTGCCGGTCGCAACGAGGACCTCATGTGCATCCACTATGACCTCCTTACCGCTGGTCCTGTCCTTTGCAATAACCTTTTTCAAACCGTCAGCACCCGTGGTAACCTCGATGACTTCATGGTCTGTGACCAGGTCAAGATATCCTGACATTACTTTCTTCGCCAGTGCTGAAACCTCTGGTTCTTCTTCGGGAATGAACTGGGGATTCCTCCCTATGATAGTTACCTTTGAACCCATAGCAGAAAAGAAATGACCGTACTCGGCTGCAATGTATCCGCCACCTATGATCACAATACTCTCAGGGAGAGCGGTCATGGCAAGCACCGTATCGCTTGTAAGATAGGATACCGTATCCAATCCCTTTACCGGGGGTACCAGGGTCTTTGAACCGGTGCAGAGAAATATCATTTTTGAAGTGATGGTCTCGCTGCCGACTTTTAATGTATAGGGAGCAACGAATTGTGCAACTTCGGGATAATACTCTATGTTCTTATCATCTGAGAGTCCCTTGCGTATCATATCGACGCTTTCTGATATATGGGTCCTCATCCTTTCCATTACATTCCCAAAATCAATGTTCTTTATTTCCACATCAATGCCAAAGGTACCGGCAGTCCCTATCTCCCGTATGAGCTCTGCCGGATAGAGAAGTAATTTTGATGGTATGCAACCCCGCGTAAGGCATATCCCACCTGGTTCATCCTTATCGATAACTGCAATTTTCCATTCAGGATTCACCTGTAGTAGCGAACCAATAATGTTCATTGCAGAACCAGTTCCAATTACGATAAGATCATACTGTTTCATTTCATCAAACCCCTTAATGAACACATTACGTTTTTTGTACATAGCTGTTTCTAAGATCGGATCTGTTAAGAATGATAATATCCGGTCTAATCAAGATACGAACAGTTCAGACTATCCGGTCACTCTGGCAGTATCCGGTAAAAATCGCACGTACGGTTCAAAAAAGAAGGAGAACGAGCAACCGTTCTCCTTATCGATCGGTGTTCAGGAACTTTGTAAATGATTGTATGTTCCTTACTCGAATTTTCCTGACATCTACTTCGTTTTCCTGAAACCTTCCAGCAGATTGTCCATCAACTCAGGTGCCCTGTCCTTCATGCCGAAACCGACAATTATCGCAATGCTTAACCCTAATCCTAATGCAATTCCCCAGGCGAACGCGTCAGCAATGACATAGAAGATGCCTATGTTCACTCGTAGCTTATCAAGGGTTATCATCATCACGATAAAGTATAGAACCAGTTTCACGACCATTGATAGTACCTGAATATAAGCAATGCCCATGGATTCTCCCATGTTTTTCAGGATATCACCGATAAAATCAGCAATTATCAAACCGATAAGCAGGATCAACATTGCTGCAAATACATTGGGCAGGTAATTAACAAGCTGCTGGATTATTGAATTGACCACGGGTATATTCAAGTAATCCGCTGCGATCATAATAGCTATCAGATAAATGAACCACCTGACCACGATACCGAACAAACCTAAAACGGTCGTGCCTGCGGCTTCTACTGCCTTTTCAATGACAGAACCTCTTAATGTCTTGTCCAGTCCAGCCTTTTCTACGATCTTGCTCGCTGCATTTCCCAATACCTTTCCCAGGATAAGTCCCACAATTATCGCCAGTGCAGCCATGAATATATTCGGTATCATACTTCCTATTGTACCTATTATTGAACTAAGTGTAGCCAAAATATCACCTGACCTTCGATATTCTTTTACATCATATTAATTTTACCGCAATAAGGCACGTAAAAAGAACTGAGCAGGATATGGGTGTGTGTATTCAAAAGCTGTTGTTAGCCGCGTGTTTTGTCTATCCGCTTACTTTCACCACTATTTGTTCCATGAGAAATGAACCCCGTCAACAATAAGTTAAAATATCAAGGAGCGTAAACGTAACAATCCAGATGAAAACGGATTACCTGAAAAACAAATCTGGAATTAAGATGCTGTTTCCCTTAATTATTGTCGTTCTTATCATCATCTCATTATTTGTCGCTTTTTCTCATGAACCACCATCACGCTCGGTTGTCATATACACCTCGGTTGACCAGGTATATTCAGAACCCATATTCAAAGAGTTTGAAGCACAGACCGGTATAAAGGTCCTCCCTGTTTATGACGTGGAAGCCACCAAGACCACAGGTCTGGTGAACCGCCTGATCGCAGAAAAAAATCGACCGCTTGCGGATGTTTTCTGGAATGGGGAATTTACCCGGACCATCCTCTTAAAGTAAGAAGGAGTGCTGGCCCCCTACCAGTCTGCATCGGCCAACGATATTCCCACACGGTATATTGACCCGGAAGGCTACTGGACCGGCTTTGGTGGCCGCGCGAGAATAGTGCTGGTCAATACAAACCTGGTTCCAGCTGACGAATACCCGAAATCCATCTTTGACCTGCCCAACCGCAGCAGGGTTGGTATCGCTTATCCCATGTTCGGCACCTCAGCCACCCATGCTGCGGCCCTGTACGCAACTCTCGGGCCCGATGAAGCAAGAGACCTCTTTTCAAACCTGCAGTCCGGTGGCGTACGGGTAGTGGATGGCAATTCTGTTGTCAGGGACCTGGTAGCCAGTGGCCAGCTTGACATGGGCCTTACCGATACCGATGATGCCTGCGGTGCCATCAGGAAGGGGGCACCCGTTGAGGTAATCTTCCCTGACCAGTCTGAAAATGGTCTGGGAACGTTCATCATACCCAACACGGTTGCATTGATACAACGTTCACCCAATCCCGTTGAGGCAAAGATATTGATCGACTACCTCCTGAGCAGACACGTGGAAAGTTCACTGGTGACCTCGGGCTGGATACAGGTATCCCTGCGTTTGGTCGATGGAGAGCCCCTGTGTCCTCTTGCACCCGGTATCAAGGATATGACCATCAGCTTCGACGACATCTATCAGCAGAACCAGCTGGCAAAAGAGGATTTGAGAGAGATATTCATTCGGTAACAACAGAAATGAAAAAAACCATGTCCATTCCCTACAGGTACCAACACCGTTCACCAGGCAGTTACCTGCACATCTTCGGGCTGCTCGCATTTACATTCATCGTATTCGGACCACTGCTGTCTTTAGTTGTGGATTCTGCTGGCTATCTCGCATCAGAACCCGGACAAGTAATCCCTACCGAACGAAGTTCGGGATTGCTTTTTAACAGTATCGCCCTGGCCTTTTGTGTGGCAGCGGGCGGTATAATACTGGGTGTGATGATCGCAAGTGTCCTATGGCGCTGGCAGTCAGGACGAAAACATTCATTGCGCTGGTTTCTCCTGGTATTCGCCCCCATCCCCCCGTATGTGCATGCACTGGCATGGTCTACGTCAATGTCGTATCTCAGCGATATTCTTGTACGGTTCGGACTGCCCGGAATCTCGCTACAGGGATGGTCAGGAAGCTGGTGGGTCCAGCTTATGGCTTTGCTACCCATAGCGGTCGGACTGTCACTCATAGGATTTGAATCCGTGGAGATAACCATGATCGAAGCTGCCAGGCTTGTCCGCTCTGATATACAGGTCCTGTTGAGGGTTATCCTGCCACTTATGGCACCCATGCTTGCAGCGGGTACAGGCATCCTGTTCCTGCTCAGTCTTGTGGATTACAGTGTCCCCTCCCTGTTCGGATTAAATGTCTATTCACTTGAGATATTTGCAGAATACGGCGCAACCAACCAGCCGTCAAGTGCTTTTTTACTGGCCCTGCCCGAACTGTTCATTACTCTCGCTGTTATCCTGTTAGCACGGAACGCACTCAAAGATGCCGTCCAGAATCAGGTCCGGAGCCGGGCAGGTACATACGATTGGCCGCTCTGGTTCACCTGGCTGCAACGGTTTGCCATTATCGTTCTCTTCCTGCAGATATCTATCCTGGTACTGAGCCTTGTCTCGTCTGCCGGAACAGGGAAGGACCTTGCACTGACAATCTCAATGTCACGCAGTGAGATATCGTTCACGTTCTGGATATGCATAGCTGCATCTCTCATCTGCCTGCCCTTTGCCCTTGCAGCAGCGCACGAGATGCAAAGGAAGGATTGGCGGGGAACAGTATGGTGGGTGCTGGTAATATCACCGCTGGCAGTACCTGCTCCCCTGGTGGGTATCGGCATGGTATCGTTATGGAACCGTCCCCTCTGGTACGAACTGTACGGCACTTCTGCCATGCCTCTCCTGGCGCTCCTGGCCCGGTTCACGCCTCTGGCTGCCATAGTCCTTATGGCACAATTGCGCCGCATCGATCCATTACTGTTAGACGCAGCACAGGTCTTTGATACTCATCCGCTTCGGACCTGGTTCCAGGTCAGGTTGCCGCTCATGACCCCTGGTTTAATGGCTGCTGCATTCATAACATTTGCATTGAGCATAGGAGAACTGGGTGCGACCCTCATAACAGTCCCGCCGGGACGGGGTACTCTCACCCTCAAGATATACAATTACAAATCGGTTATGTGACCAGGCATAATGGCGGTTACCGACTGACACAGGATACCCTGTTACTGAGCAGGAGAATGCTGCTACTGGATACATTCCTGACCCTGACCTCAGGCAGGATAGGACATGATGGAAAAGTGATCATTATCGGTTTCACCGGCATCCAGGCCGGGGTCCACGACCTGCTGTTCATAGATGCAAATAAAGATAGTGTCCTGATAGATGCTGTATCGTCGGCTGTGATGCTTGATTATGTATCCCATTTCCTGGAACCCTCAGGAGCACTTGAAGGGAAAAACAAATCGGGCTAACTGTTTTTTTCAGGAAATGGTTACTCAGTATCGATTTTTACATATCTGCTTATCCATATTTGATCAGCAGGTACTCGATCTTTCAGGCATTTACGGTATTCTCCTATACAAAATATGCCAGAGATAACCCTTTATATCCCATGAAATAATCTAACATACAGGTGAACTCCCGATGAAATACATTGTACTCCTGGGCGATGGCATGGCAGACTATCCCCTTGACGAACTGGGTGGACTGACCCCCCTGCAAGCTGCCCGTACCCCCAGCATGGACCGCATGGCAAAACAGGGGCAGTGCGGACTGGCGCAGACCGTTCCTGATGACATGCCTCCGGGTTCGGATGTTGCCAATCTCGCTATCCTTGGATATGACCCTGCAAAGTACTATTCGGGCAGGGGACCCCTGGAAGCTGCCAGTATGGGTGTGGAACTGGCTGCTGACGATATCGCGTTTCGCTGCAACCTCATCACTGAAAAGGACGGGGTCATTGCCGATTACAGCGCAGGCCACATTTCTACTGAGGAAGCAGGAGAACTTATCCGGACGGTGGACGAACACTTAGGCAGCAACAACGCGCGGTTCCACGCCGGCATCAGCTACCGCCATCTGCTTGTGCTCTCAGGCGGCAGGGGAAAGGACGCCAGGTGCACCCCGCCCCATGACCAGGTGGGTGGCAGGGTGGTAGATTTCCTGCCACACGGCCTGGATGCAGAATTTCTCATCCGGCTCATCATGGATTCAAAACCCGTGCTGGAAGGACATGAAATTAACCGGCGCAGGATGGCGCAAGGAAAGAACACGGGCAATATGATATGGTTATGGGCGCAGGGCAGGGCACCGTCAATGCCACATTTCAGGGAGTTGTATGGTATAAGCGGGGCTATGATATCTGCCGTGGACCTGCTCAAAGGTCTGGGAGTATGTGCAGGGCTTAACGTGATCGACGTACCGGGCGCAACTGGCTACCTTGATACGAATTATACAGGAAAGGCAGATGCTGCACTGCAGGCTCTGGAATCTTGTGATTTCGTGTACGTGCATGTGGAAGCTGCTGACGAGGCCGCGCATATTGGTGACCTGGATGCAAAGATACAGGCCATCGAGGACTTTGACAGCAAAGTAGTGGGGCACGTCATGGATGGAATGGCTGCATTTGATGATTATAAAATTTTACTGATGCCTGACCACAGTACACCCATACCCATGAAGACGCATACCCATGACCCTGTGCCTTTTGTGGTACTTTCAAGTAATGGTGGTGCGGATGATGTTATCGAATATAATGAGTTCTCTGTGAAGGCAGGTTCACTGGGAAGGGTAGAAGGGCACAGGATAATGAATTACCTGGTGCATGGAAAATTCTGATTACCTGTTCTGCATGTGCCCCAGTGCCCTTTCCCAATAATCCTCAGCAGCCTCTCGTATGCCCGCAATCTCCTCTGTCGTCAGCTGGCGGACCACTTTGCCCGGACTGCCCATTACCAGACTGCCGGGCGGGAATGTCTTGCCTTCCGTGATAAGTGTCCCGGCACCAACCAGGCACCCGTCCCCCAGTACGGCATTGTTCATCACGATCGACCCCATACCGATCATGCAGCCGTTGCCTATGGTACAGCCGTGGAGTATCACGCCGTGACCCACCACGCAATACCCGCCAATAGTTACCGTATTTTCCGGTCCAGCATGCACGGTGCAGTTATCCTGGATATTGGTCCATGGACCAATATGGATGACATAAGGGTCACCTTTTACCACAGCGTTCGACCAGATACTGACATGGTCAGACAATTCAACATCCCCTATGACCGCACCCAGTGGGTCGATATAGATGGGGTCATCCATTTTCGGGAACATCCCCTGGAAACTCCTTATCCTGCTTTCCATTTCATATCACCTCCACTTTAATCATATTGGTGGAACCACCGGCAGGTACACTCGCAGTTACAACCAGCTTATCCCCTTTTTTAAAACCACAATCCAATGCTGTATTCACTGTCCTTTTCATCATTATGTTAATATCAGTGGAATAATCCACATTGACAGGTCTGACACCCCATACCAGAGAAAGACCCCTCAGCGTGGCAGGATTGGAGCTCAGAGCATAAATTGGGATCAACGGTCTGTACCTGGCCACTACCCTGGCCGTTTTACCCTGGCCTGTGGGTGTTATGATAGCAGCAGCTTTGACCTGGCGAGCAATAGTGATGGCTGATCGGCCGATAGCTTCTGTTATCGATTCACCTTCTGGTAAATTACGGATAGACATAACATCATGGAAATCCATGGATGTTTCTATCTTTGCCGCAATCCTTGACATCATCCGGACTGCTTCGACAGGGAACTGACCTACAGCAGTCTCTTCTGAAAGCATCACCGCATCAGTACCATCCAGTACAGCATTTGCCACATCTGCAGTCTCGGCCCTGGTAGGCCTGGGATTATCAACCATGCTCCTGAGCATCTGTGTGGCAGTGATCACCGGCTTACCTGCCTGGTTACTTTTTCGTACAAGCATTTTCTGGACAGCAGGTACATCCTCCATTGGGATCTCCACACCAAGGTCGCCCCTTGCCACCATGAGCCCATTAGCAACAGCCAGTATCCCGTCAACATTTGCAACAGCTTCGTGCTTCTCTATCTTGGCGATTACCGGGATACTGGCTCCCCTCTCACTGATGATCTTCTTAACGTCCAGTATATCCTCCGCTTTCCTGACAAAGGACAGGGCAATAAAGTCCACCTGTTCCTTTATTCCCAGTTCAAGGTCTTTTCTGTCCTTGGCTGTCAGTGATGGTATCTTTACCGTACCGGAAGGCAGGTTGATACCTTTATGGGATGATAACTGTCCGCCTATTTCCACCCTGCACCTGATATCACCCCCATCTGATTCGATGACCCTGAGCTGGATAAGCCCATCTGATAACATGATGGTATCACCTTCTTTTACTTCCAGGGGAAGGTCCCTGTAACTGACAGAAGCTATATTTTCATTCCCTGGCACATTTCTCCCTGTCAGGATGAACTCGTTCTTACTCTTCAGGGTAACGGTGCCATCCGGGAACTCACCCACACGTATCTTCGGCCCGCTCAGGTCCTGCAGGATGGCTATATGCCTGTCCAGCCCGGATGATATCTCCCTTATATTCCGGATGTTTTCCCTGTGTTCCTGGTGAGTGCCATGGGAAAAATTCAACCTGGCCACATCCATACCCGCTTCTATCAGTCGCTTGATCCTGGATTCGCTACTGCTTGCCGGCCCAATGGTACACACGATCTTCGTACGTCTGATAATCCTCTCCCCCATTATGATCTTAATAACGAATCCACTGCCATTTCAATGCTCTGGCTTGAGTTATGTGGCGGCTTCCAGCCCAGGGCTTTTATTTTATCAATAGCCAGCAGCATTGCAGGCACATCCCCCTTCCAGCCCCCACCACCGTGGGCGCCTCCGGTGAAGCGGTATTCCACATCGCTGTACCCCATCTTACCGGTCACGATATCTGCAATGCCCACCACATCGATAGTATCCTCTGAACCGATGTTGAATATATTGACCCGTTCATCAGAGTGTTCCACTCCGTATACCATGGCATCCACGCAATCCACTACGTCCAGGTAAGATTTCTTTTGCTTACCCGAACCCAGTATCTCAAGCGTAAAGGGGTCCAGTCTCAGTTTATTAATGAAGTCAACCAGCACGCCATGATTGCCCCTGTCCCCCACGATATTGGCGAACCGGTAAAGCCATGCTTTCATGTCAAAGGTATGGCAATATGAAGATATCAGTGCCTCGCAGGCTAGTTTCGATGCTCCGTACAGGGATATGGGAACCAGCGGCCCGTAATCTTCAGGCGTGGGCAGTACACTTGCCAGGCCGTACACGGTAGAGGTTGATGTAAATACAATTTCACTTACATCCGCAGTCCTCATTGCTTCTATCAGGTTATAGGTGGTCAGCACGTTCTGTTCCAGGTGTACTTTTGTATCCTCTGCTCCCAACCTCACATCAGGATTGGCAGCCAGATGGAACACCATATCAATACTGTCCAGAGCCGTGGATATGGTACCGGGGTTTATCAGGTCACCTTCAATGAAAGTAAAATCCGGGTTGTCCGTATGACAGTCAATGTACGCCATTACGCCGGATGACAGGTTATCGAATACAGTGACCCTGTTATGCTGCAGTAACCTGTCAACGACATGGCTACCTATGAATCCTGCACCGCCGGTAACAAAAATATGCCTGTTTTTAAGTCTCATGGTATCTCTCTATGCTATGAGCGAATAATCCATAACTTTATTGCATTGTTATTTTAAAGAGTACTTTCCGAATGGAATTTAATGGGATAATAATTAATAATTGAATATCAATTCAGAGCATCAGATATCTGCCAGATTAAGGTGATGAGCATTCCCGCAATTGAAGTGAACGACACAACACTGTATTATGAAGTGAGAGGGAAGGGAAATCCCATGTATGTACTTCACGGGGGGCCGGGTCTTGACCACAGGTATTTCGGTCGCTCACTGAGCGGGCTTGAGAATATCCGTGAATTGTACTACATCGACTTTCGGGGACATGGAAAATCCTCAAAAACCGATGTAAAGACCTATACCCTGGAGACCTTTGTTGATGACATCGACGCCATACGAATGCATTTATGGCATGATTCTATTGAGATACTTGGTCATTCCATGGGAGGGATGATAGGACTGCTGTATGCACTCCACTACCCTGCTTATCTCGAAAAATTAATACTTGTTGGCACACCTGCAAAACATACAAAAGTAAAAGGGTATTATGTGCTCAAAGCCGCCCTGCTGGCTGTGAACCTGAAATATTATTTACAGTATCAAAAAGACAAGACCATTGATAAGGAAGCCTTTGCCAGGGAGATCTTACTGAAAAGCTGGCCTATTTATATACCTGAAAAAATGCTCCTTGATTACACTGATTACATCAGGTCCCTGCAGGGCCTCGATATTTTCTTTGACATGCAGGATGAATTGGAGCTGTTCGATTTTAGCGAAGAGGTTTTCAACATTATCCAGCCTACATTGATAATCTTTGGCGAGAACGACCCGTTCAAAGAAGGCGGCAAGCTCTTGAAAAATATCAAGGAATCCAGATTCTCGGTAATACCGGAAACCAAACACATGCCATTCCTTGAAGATGAAATGTACTTCAATATTGTTGTCAGGGAATTCCTTACCGGGAAGATATTATAATCTTTATCAGTAAGTACATACAACAACCTATTATGAATCTCAAAATCAATGGAGTCCCTGTAGACGATACCTATTGTGAAGCCTTTAGCGGCGTGTTTACCCGGTTCATCATTACAGCAAAGGACGATAAGCGCCTTCAACGGGCCGCCCGCCTGTCTACTGCCCTTCCATCGACCGTCTTTGGCAAATCCGAAGGTGGTATAGAAGCCTGGCTGCCCCCTGATGAGACACCGGACGGACGTGCTGGTGCAATTGTCCAGATATGGGTGAACGATAGAAAGAACTCTGAACAGAACCTGGCAGCTGAACTTGGATGGCGCATACGACAGGGCATCCTGGTCGTGCCCACGACTTCGGTGTTCAATGCCCTGGATTCAGACCGCTTTATCGATATGATGCCTCCGGTGGGATATTGTGCTGACGGTTACCAGACCGAAGAGACACGTTTCGGCAGGAAGACAATAGTCCTTCCCCTGATGATGGGGGAGTTCGTCATCGAACGGCACCTGGGCATGGCGAGGAGCGTGATGGGGGGCAATGTATGGTTCTTTTGCGATTCCTTGGATACGGCTCTTGAAGCAGGGGACCGTGCCGTGGAAGCTGTAGACAGGGTTGAAGGAGCGGTGACCACCTTTGACATCTGCTCAGCCGGTTCCAAACCCATATACCCGGGGCAGGAACATCCCGAGGTCGGGCCCAGTACCAACCATCCCTTCTGCCCCACATTACGGGGAAAAATTCCGGATTTCGAAGTGCCTGACGGCGTAGGCTCCATTCCTGAGATCGTCATGAACGGTGTTGACGAAAACGCTGTGAGGAATGCCATGAAAGCTGCAATGGAAGCGGCTGCCGGTGTACCTGGTGTCAAAAGGATATCAGCAGGAAACTACGAAGGAAAACTGGGAACATTCAGGATACCCCTGAAAGAGCTCTTATAACCGCATCCAGTTCGTCCCGGGAGGGTAATCCTCCCCGTGCCCCCCTGTGCCCTATACTGATGGACGCGGTGATAGTACCCATCCGTCCGCATGTTTCAATATCCTTCCCCTGCAGCATACCAAAGATAAAACCGGCATTGAAGGCATCACCTGCCCCTGTCGTGTCCACCACATCCACTTTGTGGGGTTGTAGCTCAATTGATAACGTGCCGTCTGTCACATAGCACCCCCGGCTGCCCATCTTAACAGCCACCCACTGTGCCCCGGCCTCAATGAGCATATCGGCACCGTCCCTAACATCCCGGCACCCGGTCATAAGTTCCAGTTCATGGTCATTGGGCAGTACCACCCGGGCTCGCCTGATAAACTCCATCAGTGCCTTTAAGCCACGCTCGGCATAAAGGGTGCCCGGATCGAAGCTGATACCAGCCTTTGTGCGGGCTGCAACTTGTTTTTGAGTCTCGAATGATGTGTCTGAGGCCCTGCACACAAAAGAGGTGAAATGAATAAGCCCGGCATTGTTCATTAATTCCATTCCCGAGCCAGCGGTAATGCCCATGCTAATGTCTATATTTATTTTCGCGTGCATGTCAATGCTCATTTCAGGGTGTGTGCCAATGCCCATTTCCACGTCCGCAATAGTGATAGTATCATTTACGCCCGGGTCAACCAGTATCCCACGCTCACCCTGCCTGTCAACCATAATCAGGCACTCACCGCTCCTGCCGCTGGAAATACGCACACCCCGGGTATTCACGCCTTCGGATGCAAGGTCATCCAGCAACAATCTGCCTGCCTCGTCATCCGCAACCTTTCCCACATACCCTGTTGCTATGCCCAGCCTGGACAAACCTACAATGGTATTAGCGGCCGAACCACCCGGATGGTTCTCGACCGAACTGATAAAACCTTCCTCGTCCGGCCTGACAATCCTGTCCACATAATATATCCTGTCCAGGTTCAGGGCACCAAAACCCACCACCTGTGGAAAAGGAGGGGAATCATGGCTGTGTACTGGCATCATTTGAAGGGTCATTGTAGATGGATTCCTTGCAATACATTTATATCTATATTTACATATCTTAATTTACTTTAATCGATCCATAAAAGTTTAAATATTATACACGATTGAAAACGCTTATTAAATGATGTGGTTGGTATGAGTTTACAATATGCAGCCGTATTGAACGATGTTTTTAACTATTTCCCTACAGAAATCCCTCCGGACATTGTAGAAAGAGTGATTGAAGGAGCAGCAACTGTCAATGATGCATCTGAACTGCTTAAATGTGAACCTGGTGTTATTTTCAAATTTGCAGATATGCTCAAAGCAAGCCTGGTGGGCAATTCAGTATCATACATTGTGAATCGTAACATTACTTTTTCTGATAACTGCACCGGAACCTGTACCTTCTGTGCGTTCAAAGGATATAAGGGATTCAGGATGGGCGTTGATGAGATTGTACGAACGGCTGCCGGTGCAGTCCAGACCGGTGCAACAGAAGTGTGTATCCAGGGCGGGTTGATGGATGACATGCACCTGGAAAATTATTGCAATATCCTCAGATCCATTAAATCACGTTTCCCGCAACTGCACATCCATGCCTTTTCACCCATGGAAGTATTTCACATGTCACGGAACAGCGATACAAGTATCAAGGATACCCTTCTGGCACTTAAAAACAACGGGCTGGATTCCATGCCTGGCACTGCTGCCGAGATACTATCTGACAGGGTGCGCAAGGAGATATGCCCTGATAAACTAACGTCCTCACAGTGGATCAATGTGGTCGAGACCGCGCACCGTACAGGAATACCTACCACGGCTACCATGATGTACGGACATATTGAGACCATGACCGAGCGTATCCATCACATACTTACGGTAAGGGACATACAGCTCATGACAGGCGGGTTCACTGAATTCGTACCCCTGCCCTTCATGCCGTACAATAATCCCCTGGGTAAACGGTTGATGGCGGAAGGGTACTTTGCCACGACCGGTGTGGAAGATCTCATTGTGCACGCTCTGGCCCGGATCCTGCTGTACCCACATGTAAGTAATATCCAGGCCAGCTGGGTTAAACTTGGCAAGAAGTTGGCGCAATATGCCCTGTTCTGTGGTGTCAATGACCTGGGAGGTACCCTGATGGAGGAGAGTATCTCAAAAAGTGCCGGTGCGGCTAACGGTGAATATATGCCGTCTGAGGAATTCCAGTGGATTATCAGAGGTGCCGGACGTGACCCGGTGCAAAGGGACACATTGTACCGGCAAATAGTAACTGGATGATGTGAATATCAATTATGTCTATTTCGTATTGCCATCCTTATGGCAGTTATTTGGTGTAATAAAATGTTATATAGTAATGTGTGAATAACTTTACCTGGATTTATAATGTCAAAACAATTAAGGGAATTTACGGTAAATGATAGCGGTGTATCTCCTGTCATAGGAATGATATTGATCCTTGCCATTGTTACTGTCTCGATAGGGATTATTTATACGGCTGGTATTCCGATGATTGAAAATGCCAAATTACGTGCTCACCAGCAGAATATCCAGAACTCTTTTTCTGTCCTTCATGGTGATATAGAGGAAGTCGTCAGAGGTCCAATTACTGGTGCAGGTACAGCCAGGACCACAACTATTTCAATGGACGGGGGGACGCTTGCTGTATTACCCAACAATACCAGGATTGAAGTACGTTATAATGACGGGACAACCACTACATTATCATGGTCTCCGGGTACGACCGGTTATGAATATAAGAACAGGATCGTGGCATATGAGAACGGAGCTGTGTTCACGACCTATCCGGACGGTTCGATCATGGAACAGGAACCACTTATTTATGCGGGAAAGTTACGCGGAAGTAATGTTGGGGTCATGATACATGTAATCAATATTTCCGGTACCAATACTTCAGCCAGCGGCAAAGGTAAGGGGCAGGTGAGGACCTTTGCATCAGGTGATGGTATCAGTAAAATTTTCTCGGGAGAAGTAAACAGCATTTACATTAACATTACCAGCCAGAATTATAATGCATGGGATACGTATCTCAGAACAACGTTCATGAATTCAGGTGCGACCTATACATCCACGTTCCCCTCGGATGATACCGTAGCTGCTGTAATAACAAACCCGGGTTTTAGTCTAAGCCTATCAATCCATGAAACAAAGATCGAGTCTGTTGTGTGGTGATTGGTTACATGCGAACACTGTATAAGGATGTAAGCGGACAGGCCGTTCCCATAGATTATATCCTGATATTCAGTATGTCGGTCCTGTTCTTTGGGATTATGACCTTATCATTTTCATCAGTCGTGGATAATTCTACACGTCAGGCCTTATATTCAGAACTTACCGATGTGGGCAATCAGATATCATCCGGAATTACGGATGCGTATTTATCAAATCCCGTTGAGGGGCAGTTCATTTCGGTTATGGATATACCTGTTCTGGTGGCTAATAATGAGTATTTCATTGATATTACTGATGAGGACCCTTATGGTTCAGGACAAAAGACATTGAGGTTGAAATCAAGGTTCAGGGAAGTGACAGTATTTGTTCCCTTGAACAGCATAGATGAGCTGGTAACTATCAATGGTTCTGTTTCAAGCTCTTCAGGAAAGATAATAATTACCAATAACCGTTCAGATATCTTGCTCACATAGGGTTGATCTATATGACTTTTCACCATGACATTCGAGACGAAAAGGCAATGGTCAGTATAGATTTTCTTACGGGTGTAGGTGTACTGTTAATGACTTTTTTATTCGCATCATATACCATATCCAGTGTTATGACGCCTTATTCCGGATATTCAAAAGAGCTCTATCCTGCAGCTGACAGGGCTGCAACATTATTGGTAAGGGATGCAGGATACTGGACAGATGGTACCGATTATGGAACTGAATGGAATACGGTATGGGATATCAACCAAAGTTATGTTAAAAAGATAGGTCTTAAAAAAGATGATGGAAATAATACCATCGATTCACGAAAACTGAATGTTTTCATGGAAACGCATACTGGTATTGAGAATCATGTTTCCTGGTGGGAATATCCGACTTCATCGACCGATCCTGCTGAACGAGACAATGCGTCCAGAGCTTTAGGTTTAGGGCGGAATAATTTTTATATCCAGATACGTCCTGTCAATGGTTCCCGTATAAATGCTTCTATGGCAGATATCGCTGCATTGGATGCTCTTGGGGAACAAAGCGATGTAGTAGCTGTGACCAGACTGGCCATGGTCGAACACAACACGTTTGGACAATTCCGCGGAGATGATTTTTTCGGTCATAAAAGCCCGGTAAAAAATTTATTTGTGATAGAACCAAAGGATTTTGATATTATTTCGAATGGTATTCGATTCAGTATCCGTGACTGGAATTTTGATGGGACCAATCAATCTGATTTCAAGGAGATAAAGATGGGGGATGAGATAAATGCAAAATATAACCTTAAAGGTGCAGATAAATTATCTCAAGAAGAATATGCCAAATTCAAGAACGGAATAAATGTATCAAATATGGGAAGTTTTACTTTTCATGAAAATGATACTCTTGAATTTTATATCCCGGTAACTACCCTTGATATGTTGTTGCCGGACCGGTATACATCAGGGAGATCTATCTATATACAATTAAATGTCGAATCGGTCGTCACAATAAGAGATGATGGGCTTACCTATTTTAGCAGCACGAAGCAGACAACGATATATCCTGTGAAAATGACCTTATGGACATGGTAAGAAAGGTATTTTTTATGGCAGGGGCTGGTTCCCTATGAACTGGGTGCTATTTGTTATTGGGTATATGCCATCCGGGTCTATGTATGTTACATTGATATCGTAGTTGTTGGTGTTGTTCAGGTCACTGATGACTATCAGGTATTCAAGTAGCTCTTTTTTAAATGTGACATTCGTAGATTCCCATGGGAATGGGCTGCTATTTACTTTATAGAGGATGCTCATAGCATTATTGTTGTTGAAATCATCCAGGAATGAAGCTGACAGGTTGAGGTTTGTGCTGTTCCCTCCTGTGACCGTTACTACTCCGGCCATGGTGCTGTCGTTCCCACTCAGCCAG
Organism: ANME-2 cluster archaeon; assembly: GCA_019429385.1. Taxonomy (NCBI): domain Archaea; kingdom Methanobacteriati; phylum Methanobacteriota; class Methanomicrobia; order Methanosarcinales; species ANME-2 cluster archaeon. The sequence continues at coordinate 63,366 of JAHYIS010000010.1, forward strand.
TAATACGATGCAGGTGCTCCGTCAGGTACAGTGATATTATGTCCCTGAATACCATCGGTCAGTTGTACATAATATTTCCAGGTAGCATTGATGGAGTACACTGTGTGATTATAGAGAGTTGTATTGTACTGGTCCCAGGTTTGTGCTGTGAATTCGCGGGCATACCATCCCGAACCATTGTCCAGCCACAGGGAAATATCAAGATCTTCCTGCTCCTTGTCGGTCACATTGAACATAATGGTCACATCCCGTCCCCGTTCAGTTGTGAGGTTCATGCTGGAATTTATCGAATCGTTCGCTATGATATATTCAACCGAAGGGGTCCAATTAGCAGCAACTGCATTGGGGCAGCAGTTGGATAGATTTGAGGCAAGGAGAACTTCATCATATACTACGATGGTAAAGTAATATTTACCAGGATCAAGCCCGAGAACTATGCATTCCTGGTATGTCCCGTTCAGATCAGGACCAAAATTGATAGGATAAAATGTAGCATTATTGAACTTTTCCATGGTATCAACAGGCTGGGCAGAATATCTCAGGTCATATCTTGATGCTATTCCCATATCTCCATCATCACCCTTTGATGTCCAGTTGAGTTTGACCTCACCGTCTTTGACCCCGGAAATGGCAAAGAGGTCTGTGATCTCCCCGGGAGGAATCTCATCATATATGATCTTCCCGGTCTCAAGGTTATAGGTGATGGTATCTTCAAATCGGTTCTTGCCATCGAATAGCAGAATTGTGGCTTCGGCTGTTGGGGGTACGTTATTGAAATAGGGACCCCACGTGAAGGCAAGGATGTAACCATGAGATGCCATGGTGGAATTCATATTTTGTTCAAAATTCTTGATTGTGGTATTGGATGAGTTGAATGGTGAATATGCGCCGCTGCCAGACCCGAATTTAAGGATCATACCATACTCCTCCCTGATATCGATGAAACTGTAATATGCATCCATCGATGAATGTCTCTGGGTACTTTGCGGATTTGAACTTGCAAGTGAATAGACCATTGAACCCATACCAATGATAACAAGTGCGATGATGAATCCAATGAGCAATAACATCTGGCCACCGGAATCTCTGGATAATGGGTTTTGTGTGCTCATTTATACCACATTTTTATCTGGAGTTCGACCACGCCATAATCGTAAACCTTGCCAAACCCCGGATAAAAGAATGTTTGGAACATAAGACGCTCTTTGTGGGGAGTGGGGTTTCCATTATAATCTTTACTCATATCATGCCCGGCAAGATATGTTACAAAACCATTATCGAAAGGTGCAGAGACATAAGCGAGGTTATCACTGTTTGGTACATTTGAATCTCTGGATAAACCAGCGCCGGATAATACCGTTGTATCAGGATTAAGCAATGAATAATTAGAATTCTTTACAAAAAATACGGGAACTGCGCTTGAACCTGCACCAGGTAATATACCATCAACATCACCTGATTGCGCTAATACATCAAAGCATGAACCAGGATTGGCATAAGACCCATAAGCACCGGTAGTGTTGCCTTCAGTTGAATTACCAACGAATATCATGGATTTACCAGCAACAGCAGAACCTGAATATTCAACACCGATGAGACCATACGCGTTTTCTTTTTGCGTTTGATTCTCTGAATTATCACCTGAATATTCAACACCGATGAGACCATACCATGAGTGATTAGTACCATCAATCTCCTCCACTTTAGTATCCAACGTGGTCAATGATTTACACTCTGCATGGATGGTACCACCGTTCGAGAGCCAATCGATTAATATCCTTGCCACATCAGCAGGCATTGGTGATAAATCGGCATGAGGTATTGTGATAATATCGATCTCATCTAAGATACCATTTATGATCATTGTATCATTGATAACTATTTGTGGTACATCCGAATGAATGTAATATTTCCCAATAGTATCATTTAATTTGCTCTCATACCATGGAGTTGGTTTAGGGTTTGCGTTAAAATCATCGGGCGGGTAGACTGCTATTTTCGGAGCCATTTTCATTTCAACAACTGGAAAATGGTATAAAGGCTTAAGGAATTGATGAATTTTGAGATGATACGCTACAGGACTATCCTGTGATGCATTGAGGATCTTTTCTTTTATTTCAGGGGTCAGATCATCGGCATCAATAACATAAGGACCACCTCCGAATTTTTTATTGCTAATGTTTCCGTTTAAAATATCCAGGGGTTTATCGCTGGTATTAATTTCCAATGTATAGAAAAGAGAATAATTTGTACCTCGCGGGTCTTCGAGTAGCTGATATACAGATATGGGGTTACCACCACTGTAAGTCCCGTTGGCAATGTGATATACCAGTCCCATCCCTTTCAATACAGGTATATAATTATCGGACGTATCAGGGTCGGGCTGGTACGTCTCATCCATGGGTATTAACAACGAACCTGCGGGAAATGTTTTTGCCACCTTCCTTACCTCAGCCTTAGACCCTGCCACCCCGCCGAGACCAATATTCTTGGAAACAACGATTTCACTCACAACAACCTGCTCACCCACGGGATAGCCATTGGAAAATAGTAATTCACTATCATCACCAGATACCAGTGAAACACTGTATCCTACATTATCAGGCAAACCATCTTCCATGAGGGCATGTAATTCACTATAATTATTTTCACCTATGTAGTACTGTATCAAATTGTCATAATCCGCTACAGGTGACGGACTTTTTTTCAGTATATTCAATAGGTCATCGCCATAATGAGTTAATTGTACATTCGAATAACTTCCTCCCTGCTGTGCCTGGGGTGGTACCTGTGATACGACGAACAACACAGCTGCAATTATCAGCAAGGACGCGATAAGGGCTTCCAGAGTCATCATCTGGCCATTTTCGTTCAATTCTTTTTTTTTCATAATCCATTGAACAATGTTATCGCATATGTTTAAAGGTTTTGCAGGTGGAGGGCAGGAGGTTTCATCCAGCGTTCGTGTCAAGTTATCGAACAGACGTTGATTTGATGCTGAATCCTTGCATTTTCATGTGCTACCGTCAATTTCACTGTCACTGTTTGAATCTTCAGTGATTGAATTCATGGGGTCATAGAGATTGATAATGAGGTCGGTTATAGCATCACTTCTCGGGTTTATGATGAAAAAAAAGTGTGTTTTTTTATATACACTTTTCCTGTGTTCAAATTTATAGAGAACAATTGTATCGTCCTTCACTTCATAAATTAATCTCGATTTTGTGATTCTGATACTCATTAAACCTGCTAATTCGTACATTAAAGGTTTTCAAACACCTGGATTTTCTATTATTTTATTAATTATTTTCTTGATTTTTATTTAACAACTTTTATCCTTAATTTTTTGAATATCTTTTTTGAATTCATTGGTATATAATACCCTCATTCTTCACTCCATAGTTCATCCAGGTCATCTACGTCAGCCAGTTCATAAACATTCCCAGACTCCAGTTCCTTTATCGATCTTTTTAATCCTTCCAAAAGCTCCTGGTCACTCAGGACTTCGATGGTTTCAATAATATCTTCTATTTCATTCCTTAAGTGAAGCATAGATTTTAAAATATCAGTCCGATATGAAACAGCAGATTCATTAATCGATGAAATTGTCAAATAATCACCATTGCATTATATTAGAATTT
>JAHYIS010000011.1 GCA_019429385.1 ANME-2 cluster archaeon
AGCGACTGAAACAAAGCTGAAACTTGTTGCTCATGATATCAGAAGAATTGGCTACATTGAGATTTTAGATGGCAGAAGACCTCATTGGCAAAGGAAAGGGGGTTAGGGGAATATTGTCCCAAGGCCGAAAAAAACGAAACCTATATATACAGAAAGTATTATAATGATGATTATCATAATGCTTATGGTGATGAGCATGATGTCATCGAGTTTGAAAAATATGGTGAATAATATGAAAATAGTGCACGTACAATCGGTTCTACCCGAAGAAGATATCATTGCACTTAAATTAAAAACAGGCGAATCTTCCACCAAAGATGCCATATCAAAGGCAGTATACTACTACCTCGACTGTGATAATTTAGATACAAATCAATAAATAGGTGATCGCAATGAACGCTACAATCAGATGCATGGCTGCTGCTCCAAAAGAGATTATCGGCAGATACGATATGGAATCCATGATGCAGCTTGCTTTCAGTATCAGCAAGAACGGGAATCTAAGCCTGTGTTTCGGGGATTCTATACAGACAGATGAACCTATAGAGCACGAAAAAATGACCGAGACCGCCTATCCTAACAGTGGTGAGGTATTCTATGGTAAACAAGGTCTCTGGCTTTCTATGTTTACAAGACACATGGATAACGCTTCCATGGTTGAGATTGAAATGGATGAGTAATCCATTCATTAGACTCATTTTTTATATTGACAGCGTAAAAGTAGTATGTCTGCAAACATCATGTTCTGTATACTCCATTTGTGCTGACATGATCGAAAGTGTTACAATTATACCCTCAGGCAGAATGGTTGCACTGGGTTATTACAAAACACCCTGAACCATGAAGTAGAGCATGGAATTCAAAGGTTATCTGCACCCAATGCAACCCTGCAGGATATGATAAAGAGGTAATTCAGCGATTTATTTTCGAAAATTCGCAATATATCGCACTACTGCGTCAGATACTTCTTTTGTAGATGCATGGCCGCCAAGATCAGCGGTCTTAATCCCCATCTCAAGTACATGGTCTACTGCTTGCTGTACCAGTCCGGCTTTTTCATATTCCCCCGCCCATTCAAGCATCATTCTTGCACTTAATATGGCTGCCATCGGATTGGCAATACCCTTACCTGCAATATCGGGTGCAGAACCGTGTACAGGTTCAAAAAGCGCATACTTTTCCCCGATGTTGGCACTGGGACAAAGACCGAGACTGCCGACCAGCGCTGCTGACAGGTCGCTCAGGATGTCCCCGAAAAGATTTGTTGTAACCAGTACATCATACTTGTGCGGGAAGAGGATGAGGTTGTACGCCATGGCATCGACCAATCCTTCATTAAATGTTATATCATGCTCCTGTGCCACTTTGATACATACCCCGCGGAAAAAACTGCACGACTTCAACACATTGGCCTTGTGGACAATGGTCAGCCTGTTCTTACGTTCTTTTGCAAGGTTACATGCGATCCGTGCGATACGTTCACTGCCTTTCCGGGTAATGGTACGGATGCTAGTGGCCTGGTCTTCACCAATTTCCTCCTTCCCGCCGTAGAGTCCTTCGGTGTTCTCACGTACAATGATGAAATCAAAAGGTTCCCTTGCCATGTACGGAGTATCCACTGGAATGTTCAGTGACCGGAACGGCCTGACATTGGCATACAGGTCAAGTTCACGCCTGATGCGCAGCAAGACGCTCTGGTAATTGGGGTCACTGGGTGTGGTGATGGCGCCAAAGAGGATGCAGTCACAATCCCGCATCACATCCAGGTCACTGTCATCCATTGCCCGGCCGGTACGTTCCCATTTACCGTATCCCACTTCCACGGAGACCGTTTCAAAATCAAGTCCCACCGCCTTCAGTACCGCCACTGCAGGAGGTATCACTTCATGACCGACACCGTCCCCTTCAATCACTGCCACTTTCATCGGGCTCACCATGTAATCTCCTGACCAGCAGTCGTATGGCATCAACAATATCATATTCTGATGCTCCCCAGTGAACCACCACACCATCGTGTCCATTGATATTGATAAGTCCTGTATTCCTTGTCTGGCAGCACCGGGTGATGAATGGCTTTGAAGGTTTGACAAGTTCGGCCTTCAGCGGACACATATTGACCTGTTTGTACGTATATTCCGGGAACCTGAGTTCAAAAATCTCCCGGGAAATATCGCAGCCCACAAGTATTGAACCGTCTTCAATGTCATCATTCGTGTCAAGATATTTACCGTTGAGTTCAGATGCATTACAGGGGAACACCACATTCTCCCCTTCGAACTGGCGCAGGTCGATGAGTGTCTTCTCAAAGGTGATATTCAATTCACCCAGGATACCACTTTCCACCAGTCGCTGGATAGCAAAGGACAGCCAGGGAGGTTCGGGCGGGATGACATCGATTATTTCGATTCGCATGACATCGCACATGCTGGGTTTATGCACAAAGGTCAGGTGTTTATCCCTTCCCTTGAAGATCACCGTGTTTACCGGACCTTTGCATTCCTCAAGTGCGAGCAATATCAATTTCGTCCTGTTATGGGCGTCATGTTCTGTCTTGTGTACTACTACTTGAGCTCCCTGTGCAATAACTTCAAAGGATGTGGGTTTTGTAAGCAGGGTCTTTGTGGGTTCACTTTCCACTTTTAAAATCTTTATGTTGCCATCGGGCACATAAGCGATCACGTATTTTGTTGCAAAATAGATTGGAGCTTCGCCCAACTGTTTTTTAGTAGGGTCTTCGTGGGTTATACCCACCATCTTGTAATCATCTGGAAATATCATCATCCGGTTTATTCAGCCTCACTTTGATGCCTGTTTTTTCCTGTGGGCCACGAGACCTCCGTCCAGCAGCATTTCCTGCAGGAAGCCGGGTAGTTTTGTACCTTCGTAAACCCTGTCACCACACTGTACCCGACCCTGCTGAAGGTCGACCGTGCATATTTCGCCTTCCTGACATCCGACATCGGCTTCGATGATGGGGAGACCCACATTGATCGCATTGCGGAAGAATATTCGTGCAAATGACCTTGCAACCACACAGGATATACCGGCATGTTTCAGTGCCAGGGGTGCCTGCTCACGTGATGACCCGCACCCGAAATTCTCACCTGCAACAATAACATCACCGGGTTTAACCTTTTTTGAAAAGTCAGGGTCAATGCCTTCCATTGCATGCTCGGCAAAGACCCGCATATCAGTGGTTCTCAGGTACTTGCCGGGAATTATCACATCAGTATCGATGTCGTCTCCGTATTTCCAGACTCTCCCTGAGATGGTCATATTCATTGGATCACTTTTGCGGATAGTTATAGTTACAGGACTATATACTTTTTTAATCAGGTATATGTCATTCTCCTGTAATCTGCACTACCAGTTCCCTGGACCGCGGCCTGGTATCCAGATCAATAAAAATTATCTGCTGCCAGGTGCCCAGTGTTAACTGGCCGTTCATAAAAGGTACGACCAGACTGGGTCCCAGCATTGATGCCCTTATATGGGAATGACCGTTGCCGTCACCCCATTTGAGATTGTGGTCATACTCCAGCTTCCGGGGTGCGAGCCTTTCCAGTGCAGACTTCATATCAGCTACCAGGCCCGGTTCGTATTCCATAGTGGTCACCGAACCAGTGGCTCCCGGAACGAAGACCAGCACCGAACCAGTCTTCAACCGGGAACTGCTGACTTTCTCTTTCACCTGATGGGTGATGTCAATAATATCCGAATGGCCCTTAGAGTTAATAGTGATGTCTTCGTTTATTATCTTCACAGGATTGCCTCTGGTCTGTACAATAATAGTCTTTATATTTTCAATTATATAACTATTGAGATAACACTGGTTTTCAAAAGGACATAACCAGAGAACCAGGGAGGTTACACCTTATCATTCGGACTCTTATAATAGATGGATACGTGGATGAACCGGCATGTTTAGGGGTCCCTCCGTATATTTCGCCTTATCCGAGGTACATTGCTGGTGCCATGGCTGAACAGGGGATATCCCCTGACCACATCCATTACCTGAACATAGACCAGGTACGACAGGGACTGGGGCAGGATATCCTGGGAAAAGCAGGGTTCATCGTCATTATCGCAGGCATGACCGTGCCTGGCAAGTACCTGCGTGGCACACCTATCAATCCTGGTGAGATTGGCGATATCGCCCGTGTGGCCGGGGATACACCTGTGGTACTGGGCGGTCCCATCAGGCTGGGATACGGCAGCCAGGGCGGTATGAAGGCAACAGCAATGGACATGCGGGGTATTATTCCTGCCAAGGGGGATATTGAAGCGTTTGTTTACGATATACTGTCATCCCCTGCCGGATTGCAGGACCCGGGAACAGTAGTTCACCGGATGCGTTCGATCGGCGAAATAGCACACTGGGGTGCCAGGGGAGCCTTCATAATCCGGCAGCATCCGGACTACCCGCATGTGATGTGCGAACTTGAGACATACCGCGGATGCGCCCGCCTGAGTCACTGTTCCTTTTGCACAGAGCCCTTTTATGGTGATGCGGATTTCAGGGAGATTCGGGATGTGGTTGCCGAAGTTGAAGCACTGTACAGCAACGGAGCCAGGTATTTCAGGATTGGGCGACAGCCAGACCTGTTCAGTTACCTGGCCAAAGATACCGGTGGAGATATGCCGGTGCCCAGCCCCGAGGCTTTGGAGCAATTATACAGGGGGATTCGCAGTGCTGCGCCCGGCCTCCATGTGCTTCACATGGACAATGCCAATCCTGCAACCATTGCTACGCATCCTGTTGAATCAGAGGATATTGCGCGGATAATTGTTAAATATCATACACCAGGGGATGTGGCTGCCATGGGTATGGAATCCGCAGACCCCCGGGTGATCAGGGCCAACTGCCTGAAAGCCATGCCTGATGATGTGCTGGAGGCCGTGAGGCTGATAAACCGTGTCGGTGGTCAGCGTGGGGATAACGGGCTGCCTGAATTGCTGCCTGGCCTGAATTTCATCCACGGGCTCAAAGGTGAGTCAGAGGAGACGTTCCATCACAATTTCCAGTTCCTGAAGGGTTTGCTGGATGGCAACCTTATGGTCAGGAGGATAAATATCAGGCAGGTCATGGCATTCCCGGGCACCCCGATATGGCAGGAAGATACCGCATACCGGTATCACAGGCAGTTTCTACAATTCAAGGACAGGGTGCGCAGGGAGATTGACCTGCCAATGCTTGAGCGCCTGGTGCCTGTGGGTACGGTGCTAAAGGATGTGATGTGTGAAGTACCTGGCAATATTACGTTTGGCAGGCAGCTGGCATCATACCCGCTGCTGGTTGGCATTCCTGCCGAGCTGCCGCCGGGGAGATTCATTGATGTCACGGTCACGGGACACGGGCACCGTTCCATTACCGGAATACCCTATCCCCTGGATATTAATCATGCGGCCCCCAGGCTCATAGGTGAACTGCCTGGAGTGGGAAAGAAACGTGCCCGCAGTATTCTCCAGGGACGGCCCTACCGTGATAAGGATGACCTGCTCGGTAAGCTGGACAATATGGAGAATATTTTACCTTATATTGTCTTAGAAAAAGAATAGAATATGAATATAATATGAATATAAATTGAGCAGAACACAGTTTTATTGCTTGATAGCACTGACAAGTTCATGTATCTTGGATTGTACGTCACTGACCTGCTCGACAATTGTACCGGTGACTATCATATCGGCGCCTGCTGTTACCAGTCTGGCTGCGGTCTCGCCGGTACGGATGCCTCCGCCCACGATGACCATTGTCTCATCGCCTACAGACTGCTTTACAGCACCCACCATGGCCGCAGGGACCGGACTATCGGCACCGGAACCGGCTTCCAGGTAGATGTAATGCATACCCAGGTATTTGCCTGCCAGGGCATAGGCCACGGCAATCGCAGGTTTTTTCTGGGGTATCAGTTTGGCATCCCCGACCCAGCCGACAGTACCGCCGGGTTCGATGATGATATAGGCCATTGAAATAGGTTCAATGCCATATTTTTTCACCATTGGTGCGCCCATTGCCTGGTTGGTTGTGATATAGTTGACATCCCGGGAGTTGAGGAGGCTCATGAAAAATACGGCGTCTGCATGGGCACTGACCCCTCCTGCGCTGGCAGGGAACAATATTGTGGGCAGGTCGGTCTGCTCCTTGATGGCTTTTATGGTCCTGTCAAGAATGCTGCCTCCGGCCCCGGTTGAACCGCCCACCATGATGGCGTCAGTCCCGCCTTCTGCGGCCCGGGCAGCCATGCTACCCGCAGTTTCAGGGGACTGGCTGTCCGGGTCGATAAGGGTGAGGTGTACTGCGCCCTGTGTCTTCACGATATTGTTCAGACGCTCTTCTACACTCATGTCAGGATCAGCTGCTTCTGCTTTCCTTGGATTTCATACGAAGTTGCTTGGATTTGCATTTCCTGCATCGTGTTGCTTTAATTGGGTTTCGTGCATTGCAGTTCATGCATATCTTGGTGTGCAGGATATGTGCTTCAGCTTCAGGGAATCTTGCCATTGATAATTACTCCGGATTACTATGAAAATGTTGATTTGATAGAGCCATACTAAGGTGATACTGGCTTTTAATGGTTTCGCCTATAACGACCCGGTTATACTACAATACTGTCAATATTATAACGATACTTTGAAATAAATTAATGTTTATCTTAGCACCCAGTGCGCGGGGATAGCCAAGCCAGGCCAAAGGCGCAGGACTTAAGATCCTGTTACGTAGGTATTCGCGGGTTCGAATCCCGTTCCCCGCACTACTCTGGCCAGTAGTAGTGATGGTAATCCTTATATCCCGACTTTTTTCCTTCTGGCTCCCATCATTAATCGGCTTTCCTGCAGCAGCTTATCTACAAAGATAAGGGGATAAAGTCCGAAGAATTTGGAAAAATCACTAGATTATGGGATAGTACCGGATTTATTTTTTGAATATATTAATAGAAATATTCTCATAAATGAAATTGGATTTTCACTGAAACTTGGTCTATTACAGTCATTCTTCTCCAACTATTTTATTATTTTAATGACCAGTAACACTTATAAGGAGAATTCAATATATATAATGATGAGGAAAAAAAAGTTTTTTTCTATGAGGAGGAAAGTCATGACAAATAAGATATCGACCAAATTGGTATTTCTCGTACTGGTGATATCCCTGCTTGTTCCATCGGCAGCTGTTGCAGAGGGATATGTTATTGGGGATCAGAAGATGCCAGTAGAAAGAAGTGAAGGTCAGGAAGATGCTACTTATGTAGGTGCTGAAGAATGTAAGGTGTGTCATTCAGACAAATACAATGATTGGGTCACGACCGGACACAATTACAAATTGAGTACACCTGATGAGATTCTGGCTGTGCGGCCAGACCTGCCCATGCCTGAAGGATATTCAAAAGAAGACATTCTTTATGTGATAGGTGGCTGGGGCTGGAAAGCACGATTTATTGGAACTGATGGCTATATCATTACCAAGACCGGCGAGAACCGGGATATCGACGGCAAGAACCAGTATAATATTGCTACAGGAGAATGGGTGGACTATAATGCTGGTAAGGAAAAGAAATATGATTGTACCAAATGCCACAACACCGGGTCTTCCTATGAATCGGACCAGGACAACCTGCCCGGCATGGTGGGTTCCTGGGAGTTTCGGGGCATCCAGTGCGAAGCATGCCATGGCCCGGGCAGTGAACATGTCGCCCGGCGTGGCGGAAAGGGTGTCGCAATAGTAGTGAACAGGGAAGCTTCAATGTGCGGCCAGTGCCACAGGCGGGGTGCAGATGATGATAAGATACCTGCAAAAGGGAAATTTGTCCAGCATCATGAACAATACCTTGATTTCCTGTCATCAGGCAAGATGTCTGCCCTGAATTGTGTAGATTGTCACGATCCACATCAACCGGTCCATGTAGGTGCAACTAATACTGAAGCAGGTAAAGGTATTATATCAACCTGTGAGGAATGTCACCAAACTGAAGAAGCTGGATACAACGGTACGGTGATGCAGCTTGAAGGTGTGGAATGTATCGATTGCCACATGCCACGAGCAGCATTATCAGCCGCACCTGCATCTGAATATGTCGGCGATGTTCGGTCACATCTATTCAGGATAAATATCTCGGCAGATGCTGAGTACATATATACAGACCCTGCAGATAATATGCAATATGCTAATCCTGCACTCACCGTGGAATATGTCTGCCTGCCATGCCATGAGGAAATGGATAAAGCATGGGCAGCAGAGCATGCTCCAGAGGCCATGACCTTGATGCCGGAAGCGAAAACTCCCATGGAAGATGCGACCAAACCATCGCCTGGGTTTGGGATACTGGTAACGTCAACGGTCCTGGTGGCAATATATCTATTGAAAAGAAGGTAACCCTGGTTACCTTTCTTCTTTTTTATTCGATCAGATCACCTGATAATTATATTAACGTTAAAACCGTTTATTGGTCAATTCCTTACAACTTGAAGGAGCCGTTATATTGACAGAAACTAAGAAAAAGGAAAACACAATTGCAGACCTACTTCCTTTCGTTGTTATGGGAGTGTTCCTGCTCCTGGTCCAGTTGATCTCGATCATGCTTGCCCAGCCCATGATCTCAGAGGGTATGCAGTTCACAGACGACCCGGAGAATGTATGGTATTCGGTCTATTACATCGCTCTTATACTGGGATTCACCCTTGTCATTCTCATTGCTATTAAGAAAAATATCAAATGGTTGATCCATGGATTCATCCTCTTCGCAATAGCTTCAACTCTTTACTATGTATTTTTTGCAATTACCGCAGGCTTCATGGATGAATCTACCAGCTTCTGGCTCACGCTTGCATTGTCGCTTCTGCTCACTGCACTGCTTTACATTTTCCCTGAATGGTATGTCATCGATATCATCGGTATCCTCATAGGTGCAGGAGTGACAGCCATATTCGGAATATCTTTTGCCGTGGTACCAACACTGGTACTGCTGGTACTGCTTGCAATATATGATGCAATATCGGTCTACCAGACCAAACATATGCTCGCTCTGGCCGAAGGCGTGATGGATATGAAGGTGCCCATCCTGTTCGTAATACCCAGGCATCTGAACTTCTCTTTCCGTCAATACAAATATGATAAAGAAGGTGAACGCGAGGCATTCTTTATGGGCCTGGGAGACGCGGTTATGCCCACCATACTGATGGTATCAGCTAACGTTTTCATTACCCAGGCAGATTACGTAAAACTGCTTATTTTCGAGCTACCTGGGATAGGCACAATAAATTCACCGGCCCTTGGTGCGGCTGTAGGTACCATTGTGGGCTTTGCGGCTCTGATGGCTCTAGTGGCAAAAGGAAAACCGCAGGCGGGATTGCCTTTCCTGAACACTGGGGCTATACTGGGATATGTAGCAGGTTGCCTGTGGAGCAGCATACCAATAATCCCCTTATAATCGAAGGATATTTCATACATAGAATAGCTTAAAAATATCATTCTATAAAATAACCTGAAGAACGAGGTTGCATCCTGATGCCAATAGGCGTATATACCTGCCACTGCGGCAGCAACATTGCGGGCCACCTGAATGTGGAATCAGTACGTGAATTTGCCAGTACCCTGCCTGACGTTGTCGTATCAAAAGATATTACCTTTGCATGCGGGGACCAGGGACAGGATGAGATCAAAAAGGATATTCAGGAAATGGATCTGGACCGAATCGTGGTGGCTGCATGCTCCCCCAGGCTGCACGAAGTGACCTTCAGACGGGCGGCAAAGGCAGCCGGACTGAATCCCTATCTGGTCGAGATCGTGAATATAAGGGAGCAATGCAGCTGGGTACACAGGGATTCTTATCATTACACCACCCAGAAGGCCAAGGACCTGGTGGCTATGGGTGTAGCAAGGGCGAGACTGCTCAGTCCCCTCATGCTCGAGACTGTTCCGGCCATCAGGGACGTGCTGGTCATAGGTGGCGGAGTCACCGGTGTCCAGGCAGCACTCAACATGGCAGATAGCGGAATAAAGGTACATCTGGTCGAGCGCGAGCCTATGCTGGGAGGCTGGATGGCATGGCTCAACGAGGTGTTCCCTACCAACGACTGTTCCATGTGCGTGCTGGCTCCCAGGCTTACCGAGGTCATCGACCACCCCAATATAACCGTACATACCTATTCTGAGATAAAAGATATTACAGGACATATCGGGAATTTCCATATTAAAGTGAGACACAAACCCAGGTACGTTGATGAATTAAAGTGCAAGGGGTGTATCGAACTGTGTGCTACCGTGTGCCCCATAGAAGTGCCACAGGAAATTGATGGTGGGTTGAGCCTGCGTAAGGCCATCTACCTGCCTCATGCCCAGGCTGTGCCCCTTGTGGCCGTGGTCGACCCTGAACACTGCGTGGGGTGTAAATTGTGCGAGAAGGCATGCGAACCCGAGGCAGTGGATTTTGACCAGAAGGAAGAAGGTGTTGAGTTCAGTGTGGGTGCCATTATCGTGGCCACCGGACACCGTCCCTTTGATGCATCGCGCAAACCGGAATATGGTTATGGCACGATCCGCAACGTCATTACCAGCATGGAACTTGAGCAGATGCTGAATGCTTCGGGCCCTACCAGCGGGATGGTTGTCCGTCCTTCGGATGGACAAAAGGCGAAAAGGGTGGCATTTATTCAATGCGTGGGCAGCAGGGATGAGACTGTGGGCAACCCGTATTGTTCCAGGGTGTGCTGCATGGTTGCTATAAAGAACGCCGGGCTTATCAGGGAAAGGAATCCTGAAACAACGGTCAGTGTACATTATATCGACATCAGGGCCGGCGGCGAGAACTATGAGGAGTACTATATCAGGAACCAGGAAAAAGGTGTGGAATTCATCAGGGGGAGGTTGGCGTCAGTGAAAGAGGTTGATGGTGAAGCTGTCATCACCTATGAAGATACCATGACCGGGGAGATTGTGGACCAGACTGTGGACCTGGTAGTGCTCTCAGTAGGCCTTGAGCCAAATCCCTATTCCGGTGAAATTGTCAATACCCTGAACCTGAGCCAGCGGCCTGATAGGTTCATCCAGGTAGCCCATCCCAAGATGCGCCCGGTAGACACCCATACCAGGGGCGTGTTCGTAGCAGGCTGTGCTTCCGGTCCCAAGGAGATACAGGTGTCCATTGCACAGGGAATTGCCGCATCAGCCAGGGCCATAAGTATATTAAGCAGTGGCAGTATCCCGAAAGATGTGATGGGGGTTGAGGTCATTGATGACCTTTGTACAGGATGCCGGCTCTGTGAGGAGGTCTGCCCTTATGACAGGATAACGGTAGTGAACGGCAAAGCTGTGGTGGACGAACTGACCTGCAGCGGATGCGGTGCCTGCGCTGCTGCCTGTCCCGGTGGTGCCCTGCAGCCCAGGCATTTCACTGACGGCCAGATACTGGCACAGGTACAAGCAGCCACTCATGACATAAAAGAAACTCCGCTCATTATCGCTTTTTTATGCCACTGGTGCAGTTATGCTGCAGCTGACCTGGCTGGTTCGCTGGGTGCGGGCTATCCAACCAATGTCAGGAACATCCGTGTGATGTGTGCGGGCAGGGTGAACCCGTCATTCGTACTGAAGGCTTTGAAAGGCGGTGCGGATGGTGTGCTTGTGGCAGGGTGCCGGTTCGGTGAATGCCATTACCTGACCGGGAATCGTAAGGCTCAGCAACGGGTGGATATCCTGAAAAGTATGCTGGCTGATAGGGGGATCGACCCCAGGCGCGTGAGAACTGCGTGGGTGGCTGCCAGTGAAGGCGGGAAGTTTGCGCAGGAGGTCCGTGATTTTGTGGATGAACTGGTTGGGATAGGTGCTATCGGAAGTGAACTTGATGCATCTGATACAGATATCAACACGGGTGAATAAGAATACTGAAGATGGAAGACCCAGCAAGACTTAAACCGCTATCATTTACCAAAGTATTTATCAGGTCCATTACCAATAAGAAATTGTTTTGTTATGTCTGAGAAATTCTTTACCACAGTTTTACACATGCTCAGGGACCGCCAGTTGTCCATCAGTGGAGTCTCACGCGAACTCAAGTCCAGCGGGTATGACCAGCACAGGCTTATCATCACAGGATACCTGAGGGCACTGTACGACGCAGGTTATCTTGAAGAACTGGATATCCCGCCTTCAAAGGTATATACCTACAATCACAAAAGGCAGGAGAAAGACTTATACCTGATGCTGGAAGACCGCCTGAAGGAGGTGGATTCTGATATCAGATTCCCCGTGGCTGTTCATATATTGACCACCCTGTTCAACCGTCCCTGTTTCAGGTATGAATTGAACCTGCTTGAGATAACTCCAAAAGATAGTCCTTATGTGAGAGAATCCAATGACGGACGGCTCAGGGAATACAGGGAGGATATTACCCGGTTCGATATACCTGCCAGTGATAAAGCCTATGAGATGAAGGGTGCGGATGTAAATATCATTGCAAAAAGTGGTGAGGTCATTTTTGGCATTTTAAAGGACAAGGTGAACATGACAGGATTGAGGTCAAGATACCATGCCACACGGATATCTGATTATTAAATACAGCTATGCTGGCAAGGAGTGATTTCACATGGCAGTAATTTCACTGCTCTCTGATTTCGGGGACCTGTACCCGGCCCAGATGAAAGCCGTCATTTTACGTATCAATCCAACTGCTGTGCTTGTAGATATCTCACACCAGATACCTGCCCAGGACATCAGTGCCGGAGCCTTTGCCCTGATGATATCGGCACCGCATTTCCCTGAAGGTACGGTGCACCTTGCTGTGGTTGACCCTGGCGTAGGCACATCCAGGCGCCCTATAGCAGTACAGGCCGGGGCACATTTTTTTGTAGGGCCTGACAATGGTCTGCTGATTCCAGCGGCTTGCGGGGCAGGACAGGATCTTACGGTACGTGAGATCACCAACCCGGATCTTTTGCTTGAACCTTCATCCACGTTCCACGGACGGGATATATTTGCCCCGGTTGCAGCTCACCTGTCATCAGGAATGGCAGTGGCAGACGTAGGTGATACGATACAGAATTTTGTGGAAATGGATTTTTGTGGCTCTGGGGTAATGGATGGGAAAGTGCGGGGGCAAATCGTGTATGTGGATGGTTTTGGTAATGCCATTACAAATATCCCGGGCAAAGTTATGTTCGAGTGGTTTAAATACGGTGATGTACTGGATATTTATGGTGTGAACATGCTTTTTGTCAAAACATACGGTAGCGTGAAAAAAGGTATGCCTCTTCTTGTTGTTGGTAGCCACGGTTATCTGGAGATATCGGTAAATTCAGGTAGTGCCGTCAAATTGTTTGGATTGGAGCTAGGGAGCCATTTTGATTTGGTCCCTCCTGGTTCATTCTTTTTGTGAAGTAAATGTGAACTGATAAAATACTATATCAGGTATATTTACGTATTATTAGCTCATATAGAGATTATATATAATATCAAGCTCTAAATTATGGACAATATTCTATAATAGTTATATTTCATACAATTATTGGTAAAATAAGCTTATATACAGGGTAGATATGGTAAAATCAAAATGTTAACATTTATGGTAGTTAATGGAATTAATATTCTATAATAAAATTATATAGCAGTGGGATGAATTAGGCAATGCTTCGAAAAAATGTATCAATTAGTAATAACCATTTAAAAATAATAGACCCCATTTTAAAAAAAAATAATGGCAATCTATCAGCTACTATACGTGATATTATTGATTTCACCGGTTTTATCGTTAAAAAATTTGGAAGTATTGAGAATGCGAAAGAAGAGCTTTCAAAAGAAAATCATTCACACGATTACTATGTTGACAGTATATATGGCATTACTATGCCCCTTTCTATGTTCAGGTGGCTTCTTGAATCCAGGGATAAATCGAACCTTCCGATAATAGAGGAAGTTACCCAGCTCTTTATGCCAGAATCTGGTGGTGCTACAGATCTCGAAAGTGTGATTAAAGATATTAATGATAAAAATTCGTTGCTAAAATGGCCTTTGTACATAAAAACCCACATTGAGGGCGAGAAATATATAATTTTGATAAGCGGTTCTGACACCCTGATAAATAAGTTCGGAGCCATGTTATTATCCATGTATCTTGCTAATCTGGATGAACCATTAAAGTTAACGAATGTCCTCAAACTGCCATCTTCCATTCAGCTGCAGTTTATTACCAGTAAAAAAAGCGATGCTAAGGAAGCCTTTGAACGTTTTTATGGGAAAATGGCCGACCTGCCTGTTAAAAGCTGATTCAATTCGGGATCGTTACTACTAACAAATATATAATAGTTAAACAATAAGAATTTTCCTTGCTATAGTATTTCCTGAAAATACGAAGGTTGAACAATGAATGTGATAATTTCCAGTTTATTTGTATCTTTCAGCAGGCACAAGCGATTTATTCTCACGTTATTTTTCCTTCTTGTAATAATTCCGGTTTTCAGCCTGAACTATAAAGATATCCGTTTCAGGGACGACAACCTTGTTATCATTAACCAGTTGGAAGGACACCATGGTCTGATGGAGATGTATGTCCACATATATAGTAGTGTATTCCTGTTTATTGCCTGTATTATTTCGATCCTGGTCCTGTACGAACAATTTAAGGATTCTTCTTTTACCTGGAGGCCTATGATGGCCGGGATATTTGTAACAGGAATGATAGGTCTTAGTGACGGGATTGACCATTTGTTCGCGGTATATGTTTCAAGTGGTTTTATTGCCCTGGCCGGGCACAATTTTTTTCATTTCATACATGAGTTCGGTGGCCCTATTGCAATCTTCTTTTTTTTCCGGGGAACGAAAGAATATTCGATGCAATTCAGGGAAGGTGGCAAGCCCATGTCAAAAACCAGGATAATCACTTTATTATCGGTACTTCCATTACTGGCTTTACTTGCAACCGTATCCTCAATTGACATACTTGATGTAGACATCGCCAATACTACCGGTTTTATAGTTACTGTGGCAACATTGATACTCGCCGGCCTTACCATAAGAGAATCATACCGGCAGTGGGAAGTACAAAGTTTTTTAATGGGCTATATTTCTCTGCTTGCGGTTTCTGTGTCATTGCTCTTTGTCACTATCCTTGTAAGTATGAATTCTTATGTGTTGGAAAATGCTTATTTGTACGCTTTATCGTATTCATTAAAAGACATTTTTCATGTCGTAACAGCTGCTTTGATAATTCTGTTCACCGTTTCAATGCATATCATGTTGAGCGACAATTGAGCATGATGAGCAAGTACGTTGGTTCCTGCTTATTGGTTTTAGAATACAGCTGGTAGATTTTCGGATTTGATCGAATTATGGACGTTATTACTCATATCTTGTGAATATCGTGTGAAATTTATTGAGCAAAATTTTGGATTAAAAACGTTATTGCTGTACAGATATTAAACAAAATGAGAATATATGGCATTATATCAATAATTAATTTATGATATATCAAATATTTACCCCTAATTTAATTTAATGTTAAAATATCAAATATATTATTTTTGGATGGTGTGAACAGTACCGAAAGATATATAATGGTTTAGCATGATGTATTATTTACTAACAAATTAAGACTAATAAATTAAAACTAATTGATAAAGGTGAAAACCATGAATGAAATAAGTACCTACGATGGAATGCATGTGAGAAATCCCAGGAATAATGCCGTAGAGTACAATGTTCCTGAAGGATTTATGAGAATATTGGTATATCTACTGTCTTTCGTTCTTCCTTTTGGAATGGTGACAGGTATTTACTATTCGATCAGGCCGGATTATCAGAGTAAAGTATTTGGAAAAAATTGTTTCATGCTTTCAATCACTCCATTGCTCGCCACAATCATCGTTCTGGTGATTGCATTACTGTCAATGGCTGTGATTTTCGCACTAAAATACTAAATATGCATTTATGAGGTGAGGAGGCACTACCCTTGCCCGCCTTCTCATCTTCATAATACCTATATAATAAACACTACTTTTCGAACAACAACTGATATATTCCAATAATAAGTCCATGTTATTATTGGGAAAATAGTAAATAAAAAAAGTATCAGTTGAATGAAGAAAGTATTCCGAATATTTTCAATGTGATGTATATTGCAAGAACGAGTATGATAGCCACAATAATTTTGAAGTTTGGAGTATTTTCAATTAAGCCTTTCAAATCATTTCACCACTTAAGTAAATTAATCTTTTTAACGTAATGATTTAATAACCTGTTCCTACTTATAGGTTTCTTTTTTGTTGTGAACTATTGTGAAACAGGGTTTATTGAGAAGAGTTGTAGATCCAACATAATCTATTGCCTATTTTCAATAGCAGGTAAGCCATATTTCATCAAAACATTTAATATATTTATTATTAGTACATTTTATAGTATTGTCAATATTAGCTTCGACCGATTCTTATTTATAGTATTTAATCTTATAGTGTGAAACTGGTGATATAATGAAACTTATCTACACACTTTCATTAACTTTAGTACTATTGACAGTATTGTCAGCACCGAGCAGTGCTTACCAATCCTATGCGGATGAGGTTCCAGGAGACTTGAATGGAAATTGTTTAATTTGTCATGCTGATGCCAACGGAGGCGGTGATCTAAATTCATATGGGATAGATTACAGCGCATATCAATCTTTTGAGGATATAGCGAGCCTTGATTCTGACAAAGATGGCTATACAAATCAGGAAGAACTGGACGAAATGACACTGCCGGGAGATGATACTTCATTCCCTGAGCCAGATGAGCCTGAAGGTTCACCAGGATTTGGCTTCATAGGGATGTCAATTGGGATCCTGGGAGCATTACTCCTGATAAATGGCCGGGAAAGAAGATAGTCCCGGCTTTACCTTTTTTAGTTGCATGCATATATCCTCAAATATGTAAGGATTTATCTGCTCCTTTTTTTCTACTACCAACTTATTGGTTACATTCTACTCTTATCGACGATTGTACCCTTACACATCCATTTTCATCTATTGTTTCAAACCGCCCATTTTTCCCAACATTATTTCATACCCTTTTTCACACCCTTTTTCACACCATAGGAACATACCAGATAAAGAAGGTAATTCATGAAAATTCTCATTCCTTAGAATGTACTGTCGAAATTAATAATTAATGATGGGGTACAATACAGAAAGCAGATAATCGATAACTATCAACGTTGAAAAGAGACCTATCAGGTGAAAATCCACTTCAAAGCAAACATCAACATTAGAGTATACAACTCAATGTCGGATAATACTAAAAAGAAGAAAAGAATCAAGATGTAAGGGCACTGTTATGCCCTGTACACCTTGACTATCATTTCATTTGCCAGGGCATTACCTGAAACGGGGTCAGCAGCAGTGTTATAGAACTGGTAATCATTGGTTCCGTTACCGTTTGCCACTTCACCCATGTTCCAGTGTCCAAACCCGTGCTGCATACCTACCACTTCAGGATGTATCCGGTCAGTGAGAAGCGCAGTACCTTTATCCTTGACATTTTTTGTCTCGATCCATACTGGATCCCCGGTCCTGATGTTCAACCTTTCTGCAGTCTCAGGGTGAATTGCCAGGTAGTTGGAATGTTTCAATTCATCCAGCCAGATATTGTTCTGGGTTCTGACACCGGTATGAGATACTTCTTTCCAGTTTATCAGGTATAACGGATATTCATAGTCAGGTTTAATGTCTGCAGCCTTATACTCGGGTATGGGAGGGATAGGGTCACCATTGGCGTCTTTTGTATTTCCTAATGTACCGGAATACAGTTCGAACTTACGGGTTGGGGTTTCAAAACCTGCATGATATCTGTCCCATATCATGACACCTATTGGTTTTCCATCTTTGTCATGAACAACACCATTCTCGTCCACATCTGATGAGCCTGAAAGACGGATTATTTTGTCATACTTCTTGAATTTCGTACCTTCAGGATCGGTCCACGTGGCACCAGGCAGTTCCTTCAATTCCTCAAGAGTAATACCGGGGGCACCATTCTCAAGTTCTCTGCTAAGGTATTCCTCATAAACCAGATTATTAAAGAATAGGTTACCGTCTGTCTCACGTAATCCCAGGCGCCTGCCCAGCTCTATGATGAATTCGTATTCTACCGGCTGTCCGAACCGGGGTTCAATAACAGGCTGGCGCAGGCTTACCGACGGCCAGGTGGTCCAGTTATTGACCAGGTCATACCGTTCCAGGTAATGAGTACCGGGCAATACGAGGTCAGCCAGTTCGGCAGTTTCTGACATGTGTGTGTCCACAACAGCCAGGAATTCAAGACTCTTCATGGCTTCTATGACATTTTCGGTCCCTGGAACTGACATCACCAGGTTCTGGTGCATAACAACACCGACCTTTGGTTGATATGGTCCGGTCCCTTTTTGCATAGTGTTCAATGTCTCAACTATGACCCCGGATTCATGAGCAAATGGATATTTGTCAGTACCGCCATCCAGCCTGGAATACTTTGATGGTGTGTACTTTACTTCCTGATGTACATTTCCACTCATATCAGGCAGCACAAGACCTCCCCGCACATCGAACTGACCGAGCAGACCGGTCAGGGCGACAATGGCCCTCATGGTCTGGAAACCATTCGAATGCTGGGTTACGCCAGACCATGCATCGATAATTACCGGCCTGGTATTACCCAGTTCCCGTCCCAGCCTCTCAATAGTACCTGCCGGAATACCGGTAATCGATTCGGCCCATTCCGGGCTCTTATTCCTGACATAGTCAGCATACTCATCAAAACCAACAGTCCAGTGGTCTATGAAATCGTTATCATATAATCCCAGTTTAATGATGACATGACCCAATGCAAGGGCAAGTGCACCGTCCGTGCCTGGTTTTATGGGGACCCATTCATGGGCTTTTGAAGCAGTAAAACTGTGGTACGGGTCTACAACCACCATCTGGGCCCCGTGCTGGATTCCGCGGATCATGGTTTGGGGCACATATCCCCATTTAACTGCAGAGAGAGGATTTGTACCAAACAGCAGAATGAACTTAGTATCCACGTTGTCTGTCAGTGGCCGCTGGTGCCCGACCATAGATTTGAATGCCGCCCTCCGGACTGCATCATACAGGTTCGACTGGTTATGGTAATTGGGAGTGCCATACAGGTTACAGAAATCCTGTTGTATATGAACAAAATTGTCATCATCACTGAACCATACCAGTTTATGGGCTTCACCGTTTTCCTTGAGTTCGGAAAGCTTCGTACTGATAAGTTCATAAGCTTCGGTCCATGTTATTTCTTTCCAGCCAGGGTCGATACCTTTCCCTTTTACAGGATTGGTGCGTTTCATGGGTTTGGAAAGCCTGTCATGATCATACAGGTCCATAATGCTGGCGTTACCTCTGGGACATAATGCTGCTCCTTCATTTTTATGTTCTTCAAAATCTTCAGACACATTAGATACGCCCATAGGGTTATGGAGATTCGGTACTACTTTGAGGACCACTTTTTCATTCTCCACGGTCATGACATCGGCCAGTACTCCGGTCTGTCCGCCGCACATATTACAGACTGTAGGTATCCATTTGTGCGGCTGTTTCCGGGCAGGGGCGCCAGCTATCTTGTGACAGTCGATACACTCGCTACCCGCCATGGCAGGATCTAACAATGCACTACCAGCAACAACTGCTCCGCCTGTTGCTGCGGTAAGTTTCAGGAATCCACGACGTGTGATGTCTTTGGAAGTCACGTCCTTGAACTGTTTCATCTCTTATCCTCCTCTACACGTCCCATGATACTGGAATCTGCGTCAATGTAAAATACCTTTGGTTCGGTTCCCAGTCCCGGTTTGATGAGCTGGGTAGGATAAAGGTGTATCAATTTCGATACTTCACTGTTCGGGTCGTTCATATCCCCGAATACCCTTGCTTTGGTCATACAGGAAAGCACGCATGCAGGCAGTGCACCATTATCCACTCTGTGAGCACAGAAAGAACACTTATCTGCTGTATCTTTATATTCTGTATGTTTTGGGTCATGGTTGGTGAAAGGTCCTTCATTCATGAACCTGGCATTATAAGGACAGGCTGCAATACAGGCCTTGCATCCCATGCAACGATTGAAATCAATAAGCGTCACACCGTCTTCACGTATAAACGATGCCCTGACCGGGCACACAAGAACACAGGGTGGACGGTCACAGTGATTGCATAACCTGGGCAGGTTAAAGGTCTTGACATTTGGATACGTCCCTTTCTCGATCTTCTTAACCCATGACCTGTAATGCTTCAGAGGTACTTCATTTTCCTGCTTACATGCAATGGAACAGGCATGACATCCTATACATTTACGGAGGTCTATGACCATAGCGTATTTTTTTTCCGGGTCTCCGTGTCTGAATTCCGGTCTTGGGTATTTAGGACCCCAATTTTCATTTATCCTGTCAAGTTTTTTCTTTCCCATTTCTTATTCCTCCAGCTCCAATGGGACTTCAGTTCCTCTGTGAACAACACTCTGTCCAATAATTCCATCAATCATTGCAACGATCTTCGGCGTGTATTTCAAAGCCAGTATATAAGTGATGGTACCGAAAATGATAATGCCGGTCAATAGCATTATTTCCTCGAAGAGGGAATAACCGATATATCCGATCTCATTCGTATAGGGCACCAATCCGGCTTCGCTTTTCGGGATCATCTGTCCGCCAACTATCACGTTAAATCTCATTGCGAAAGTTCCGATAACCACAAGAGCTCCGGCCAGGCCCTGCCCGAGATATGTCCGGCCGGTCTTTGGATGGGACAAAAGCAGCAACGGTACAATTCCGCCTAAGAATATTTGTATCCACAGGAATGAGAACGATAGGGGTCCATTTAACCAGAGCATTATTGCTTCGTACTCTTCAGCAGCAGAGTATAACATAGTCGTTATATCTACAATATCAAGGAAGAATTCCAGCACAAGGAAGAAAACAAGCAGGTTTCCTATGCTGTAAACGATTTCCGGATCGATCTTCTTCTTCTCAGGGAAGTATTTTTCCTTTATGGTTACAACAACTATCAATAATGCAATTCCCGACGTCAGTGCAGAAACAAGGAACAACACCGGCATGAGAGCGGTGTGCCACAACACCATACCTTTATTGAGCCCGAACACAAATCCAGTATCTGCATGCACTCCGAGGGCAACCGGTATACAAATAATGCCCATTAGCTTTGCATATTTGTCGTTGCCGGTAAAGATGAAATATGCATATATAATACTGCATAACAGATAGGCACTGATCACAAAAGTAGCCCAACTGAACATAGAAGCTATGTTCGGGTATAAAAATGTATAATAAGCCCGGGTAGGCTGGGTTGTATCTGCAAACAGTGTCATATTCGCCATCAATAATAGTACAATAGCCATTAATACAGCGTTCTTCGATATGACCTTATATTCCTTTTTCCCGAATACATATGCCAGGGTCGATAGTGTGAAAGACCCTGCACTCAGTCCTGTAAAAAAGGGGAAAGCTGTAATTAGCAATCCCCATATCAGTCCATGTTGTACATTATATACTTCTTGGAAAACCATTTCTCCTCTACCTCATTATTGTTATTATATTAAAATCGCTGTGCTGACACCCATTTTATTTGGTGTGAATGTTTGATGGGACAACATCAATTTCTCCTTTAAATGAACTTAATCATCAGTAATTTACACATTCTACTTAAATGTTTGTGAATTTTCAATTTGTTAGTGTGAAATAGAACAAATAATAATAGTAGGTACAATATGAAATAAACAGTAATTATTCACTTTACAAGTAAAAAAATACTGATTTGTGGTTATTTTCATAAAATAGTGCAAAAATGATAAACTAATATTGGATTAGTAGGAAAAACGAGAACATAATGATATCTAAAATTACTCTTAGAGTGTGAAAAAGACCGAAATGTTTATACATATTATATGCAAAGTAATTGCTAAATAAGTAAGAACCAGGTGATATCATTTGAAGGGAAAGCGACTATTCATTTCTTTATTACTGATGACTGCCTTTTTGACCATTGTATCAATGGCCGAAAGTGATAACGTTGAACTCAATGCGTTAGATGTTAATTGCCGCAGTTGTCATACAGACCCACATCCGATACATTCAAAAATTAATTTACAATGCCAGGAGTGCCATGGTGAAACCCTTAATGTGAGAATACCTCAATGTACAACATGCCATAAAGGACCTATCCATGAAGTCCATAAGGATAAAGTAAACAGTCAGCCCTGTTCAAGCTGCCATAAGAACATTCAGGGAAAACACAACTCCCTTTTGGGCGATTCTATCTGTGAACACTGTCACAAAGATCTGATAACCATTCATGGTAGTGAAATTGATGCCTGTACCAAGTGCCACGGTTCTGCCGCTAAGATAACAAAACCGGTCAAAACACAAAGTATGGCGGTCATATGCGAAAATTGTCACCAGGCAGAGAGCGTGGCCACCATTCATGGTTCAAAAGATGATTCCCAAACCTGTTACCGGTGTCACCGAGAGGGTGTGGAAGAGACTGAGACAACAAAGATCCCCCATATAATACATGTGCCAAAAGTGGATTGCATGACCTGTCACTGGGACTTAAAGGAGGATACCATCACTGTTCCTCAATGTTCCAGGTGCCACAATATTGACAAGATACATGCTTTTGGCAGTATAGGGAAAACAATGAAAGGTTCAGTGGAGTGTTCAATTTGCCATCCGGATTTATCAGTACAGAAAAATATGGGCGAAGTAACAGATATATTCGGTAAACCTTCACCTACAGAGGTACCTGATATAAACCCCACATCCACTCCACCTCTTCCGGGATTCGGTCTGCTTTCCTCATTGTTAATCCTCGGAACGTTGTTTGTTCTGAAATCCAGGAAATAAAGCGGGGAAACCCGCTTTTTTCGATGGTTTTTATTTATTTTCTGAAACGATATCCTCCGGGTTGTTCTGGTACACAACGAGGATTACCATAGTATGGAATATTGGTAATCTTTATTAATGTGGAATAAAGGCAAATCTTATAAGCCATTAGTATAATTACGTTTTAATTTAATTTTGTCCACGATACTGGTGAAAAAATGAAACTGAAATATATATTTTTCACATTGCTTACTATAATGATCTATTATCCTATACTCCGGCTCGGACACGGTATCGTGGAATTCCAGGATAACGTGATGGTCAACCAGTTCATGGCCCATAAAGGACTTCACGAGATTTACGTTCACATATATTCCGGATTTTTACTTTTTCTGGTCAGTGTTATTTCAGTCATTTTACTTTATGACCACTTCAAAGATTCGAAATATACCTGGAAACCCGTTATGGCAGGTATACTATCCACCGGACTTATCGGTCTTGGGGAAGGAGCAGAACATTTATTTGCCACATTTGGTCATGAGGTATTTCACTATACCCACATGTTGGGGTCACCAGTAGCCATGTATTTCCTGTATATCGGTACCAAAGAATATTCCATGCAGTTCAAAGAAGGCGGTAAACCCATGGCAACAAGAAGTATCATGGCCATAATGTCATCAGTATTCATTGTGTCTGTGGTACTAGCGTCCTTTGCACGTGAGGAATGGGACCCTTATATAGAAAGACCTTTTATCTATATAATCGCTGTACCCCTGATATTGCTATCGGTTTTAACCATAAAGGAAGCCTATGACCAGTTCGAAATGCAGAAAATAGTGATGCATAACCTTTCATTACTTGCCATTTCAGTAATGGTATTGAATATAGTAATACTGTTGGGACGTGATGCAGATATTGCCCGCAATGCTTACATTTATCTGGTAGCCCAGATCCTGCAGGTTCTTTTTCTTATTGTAACAGCAACATTTATCATGGTCTTCACGATTTCGATGTATATTATTATGAAGCAGGATGACAAAAAATATCGTTTACCCGATTTTGGCAAGTCCCATGCAAACTCCTGACCGGGATGTTCCCGTAAAAAGAAAAATGCCAGGAATACCCCTTCTCCTGGCTTTCGAAAAACTCTGATTTTACTAATGTTCTACCGGGTCCATGTTAAATATCCTTATCATCACTGTGAACATCAACACCGCCATTGCCCAGAACCCGACCACTACATTGAGCTCAAGTATGGTTGGAATATACACGACCAGTTCACCTAATGGCGAGATAGACATCCCGACCAGGATCAGGAATATCCTCTTAAGGAAGATCCCTCCCACCACAAACACGGATGCAGCAGCAATCCATTTAATCGAGTTCTTGGTCCTGGGATGCAGGACAATGATAAAGGGTATCACAGCCGACAGCAGGATCTCTCCGTACAGTGAGAACGCGTAGGGTCCATTCTGTATGAAGTGGATCCCCAGGTGATGTTCGGGTTTTTGTGCATATGGCCAGACAGTAATCAGGATCTCGTTGAAAAGGAAGAATAGATCCACCGGTATTGCAATGGTCAATGCTTTTCTCAATGTCATAACAATAGCATATGGGTCACGGAACTTGATGTTCGTGTATTTTGGAAGCACAAGCGTAATAATAATTAGCAATGCCAGTCCGGAGGTAATGGCCGAAGATATGAACAACGGTGCCATGATCGCCGAGAACCAGGAAGGTCTTGACTTGACGAGGCCAAACACCCATCCTGTGACCGAATGGACACTGATGGCCGCAGGCAATGAAACCACTGCCAGTGGAAATAGCCAGCGCATCCTCCTGGTCAGCAGAGCATACAGGTCTACACAACATAGTGCAGTATAACCGCCCAGGATCATGAAGTCAAAGAACATCATAGATGTGGTATTGGGTGACAAAAAAAATCGGTAGAACCGTTCAGGATGGCCCAGGTCAGCGGTCACAAAGGCCATGGCCGTTACGGCACATACAAATGCCTGGATAACCCCGACCTTAAGCAGGGGTTCCAGCTTTTTCACACCGAACAGTTCCACACTGGATGCCACGATCAGGCCGCCGGCCGCCAATCCCACAAAAAATATGAAATTGATAATGTACAAACTCCAGCTGACCACGTTCCTGCTGCCTGTAACGATGAACCCTTCGGATAACTGCAAGTAGTAGGCAAAGAAACCCGATGATACCAGGAGCAGCAGGATGGCCACCCATCCATAGTACAGTTTGCTGCCTTTAAACAGCATATCCAGCTTGACCTCGGCTCCAAGAATAGTAATTGGTTTTAAGTTGAACATTTTCATCACCCTACATAGTAAACTCTAGGTTTAGTTCCCAGGTCTTCCTTGAGTACCGTTACCCTCCTGGTGCGCAACAGGTATGATATCTCGCTGTCCGGGTCATTTATATCGCCAAATTTCCTTGCGCCCACCGGACACACTTCGGTACATTTCGTCGTCTTACCTTCACGGACAAGGTGGAGGCAGAAGGTACACTTCTCAACCACTCCCACCGGTCTTATGGGCACATCAGGATTGATCTCATCTTCAGGAACTTCCGGTTTAACCCAGTTGAACTTCCTGGCCCAGTACGGGCAGTTTATCATGCACATCCTGCATCCCAGGCACCTGTCATAGTCAACTACAACGATGCCATCAGGTTCCTTCCATGTGGCTTTTACCGGGCATGCCTGTGTGCATGGCGGGTTATCACAATGATTGCAATGTGCCGGAAGATACCACTTGTCTTCCTTTGGTGCATCAGTATAATACTGGTCAGAGTTGAGCAGGTCAAACGAGCTCTCCTCCATCTCAAGTAACCTGATATATTGTATTCCTGATGTCCTGCCGATATTGTTCTCTTTGATGCATGCATACATACATCTTCGGCATCCGATGCACGTCTGAGTATCGATGGCCATGGCGTAATGGACCCCTTCCACAGGGGCCGGGTCATCATAATATTTTCCAACCTTTTCTACATTCCACGGTAGGTTGGACGTTATCATGGCAAGGGATTTGCCGCTCAAGGCAGCAACGCCACCCATTCCTGAAAGTTTTAAGAAATTTCGTCGTGATATATCCATAGAAAACACCCCGGTTAATCCGGTCTCCATTTATTCCGATTCACAATCATCAATAATGAGACCAAAAAACTCAGGATCAATACTGTGATGAAAATTTTACCTGAAAAAATTACGGCTTGAGTATATGGTTCATCATTACCTGGTTCCAGGAAATTTACTATTTCCGGCGGGTTCAGGGGAGGAGGCAGCGGGTAACCGATTCCAAGACCTACTTTGTACAGTTTCGGGTTATGCGGGTTATGACACCTGAAATCTGAACAACTGAACCGTCTACTTTCCAATTCTTCCACAGTTGCATTTTTATGTGAGGCATCAGTTACCAGGTTCAATTCTGGTTTGGATTTGCCATGGTCCCCGTATAACCACGTATCATATCGCTTCTGGTGACATTGGTAACATAATT
Organism: ANME-2 cluster archaeon; assembly: GCA_019429385.1. Lineage (NCBI taxonomy): Archaea > Methanobacteriati > Methanobacteriota > Methanomicrobia > Methanosarcinales > ANME-2 cluster archaeon. The sequence goes on from JAHYIS010000011.1 coordinate 26,378, forward strand.
TTGGGGACTCTTCAAATGGTATTAATTCTCCTGATAAAAGCCGCAATTTGCTTCTCTGGTCAAAATCATGGCATATAAAACAGCCAACCTGCCCTTCAAGGACTAACTTGTCATGGTATTCAAGTGATGTGCTATGGGGTATTTTCTCGTTTGTGGCAGTCCCGGGATCGTGACAAAAATCACATTGGAACGTGAATGGAAGTCTTCTGTTGATCAGTTCATCAGCTTTATTTGCTGGTTCTTCTGCAGAGGGCAGGTCTGCATAGGTCGGCCCAATGAAAACCAGGACAAGAATGATGAACGTTGACAATACAATGAATTTCTTGAACATATCAATATCGCCTCAAGTTTATTCTTATTAAATGTTCATGTATAATAAAACTTATTCATACAATATAGTCTATAATGTGATATTAATAATTAATATATTTTTATTAAATCAAATTTTAACTATGTATATTACATTATATGTATAAAAAAGAAAATATATCTGATTAAAAATAGATTTCATCCTAATTCATGCCTTGGATTTATATAATATTATCTAAAACTGGCCTCATTTTGCAACATTGAGTGTGTGTTGATGTGCAACCGTCACATTTATAATGGTTAATAACAATGGATGTATTACCAACGGCAATTCAAAGCACGAGGTCATGAATATGAGTGAAGGATTCGGTTATAAGAAAGATAGTATGTTTGCCAGGATGAGTTTAAGATCAAAGTACAACTTTGCATATGATGCAGTAAGGTACCTGAAAATAGGTACAGTTCTTGCATCTACCATTGTTATTATCTATGTATCTTCCTGGGTGGCAACTGTAGGAATGACCTATCTGGTCAAAATGATACCTTAAACCTGTTTCATGCACGTGGTGCGGGTTGGGGATTGGGGGCACATAATTCAATTGTGATTTCTATCCCGGGATGATGTAGTAGTACAAACCATGGGAAAAATAAACGGTGATTAATGCTTTGTATCAAAAAACCACATCATTCCTCGTGTCTGGTCCGGAAGATTGGTCATTCCATGGCACGGTTATTATAGCCAGGCCAAAGTCCTTACTATGCATAATATTAAATAATTCCTCACACTATTTATCTTTATGTCACATCAACATATGTGAAAATGGGGTGCCAACCATACTTAGGAAAAACATAACAATCAGTGAAGACCATTTTGACATGCTTGACCCTATATTAAAAAAGCATAATAATAATCTTTCGGCTGCAATGCGTGATATTATCGAATATGCAGTTTTCACACTGGAAAGATATGATAGCATTGAACGAGGCAAAGAGATGCTTGAAAAGATGCTTGAAAAGGAAGATTCGGTCTATGACGTGACGATTCCCATATCAATGTTTAAATGGCTCATCACGTCCAGGGATGGGAAAATACCATCCTTGGAAGAAGTGAAACAATTGTTCATGTCCCAGATGTTCACTGAAAAGGATATCAATAGTCTTATCAGGTCGATAAATGAACAGAACAAGACAATGCATTGGCCACTTTTTATAAAATGCGACGTTGATAAAAGAAAATTATATATCATAATTACCGGTGTTGATAAGGCTATCAATAAATTTGAAGCTCTTTTATTGTCCCAATATCTTGCAACAATTGAAGAACCATTTGTATTGGAAGAAATGGTCGTCCTTCCTACTTCAATCCAGATACAGTATGAGAAAGGTTCCCGGGAAAAGGCAAACGCATCTATGCTGAAACATTTTGAGGTATCATCAACAATTTCAAAAGAAATTGTTACACATTAAATATATAAATAAATAGCGTACAATGTTAGTCTGGTAATATCATGAATATTAAGGATATTTTCATAATCACCTTTGCATCTGCAATATTGATCTATTTCCTGTTTTTTTTCGTTGGTTATCAGCAGGTATCATTCAATGAAGATAATACTGCACTTGAGAACCAGTATGGTGGCAGGGAGGGTAAAGAGGGTCATTATGGATTGGATGAACTTTATGCCACTGTTTATGCCGGTATCTTATTGTTCATGGCCAGTATCATTTCCACAATAATCCTCTATGGCCGCTTTGGAAAATCAAGATTTACCTGGAGACCGGTCATTGGCGGTATCTTCACTGCTGGCTTTATGGGACTGGGTGAAGCTCTAGAACATAATTTCGATACTCTCTGGCACGAATTTTTCCATTATCTCGTATTGCTCGGGGGATTGGTTGCCATGTTCTTCCTGTATATCGGGACCCAGGAATACCGGATGCAATATCGGCAAGGTGGAACACCAACATCATCCAAAGTCATTCTGGGTATAATAATAATTCTACCCATGGTTGCCTTTGCAATAGCTTTGAATGCTATCGAACCCTACGATGCCAGAGTTGAACTGCCCTTCATTTACCTGACCGCAACTCCAACCCTTTTCCTATCGGCTTTAACCATGCTTGAATCGTATCGGCAGAAAGAGGAAAATAAGGTCTTAATGGGCTTTCTGGCAATGCTCGCAGGTACTGTAACCGGTCTTACCGTCATTATCTTCCTGGCCAGGATAGGCGATATTGGAAACCATGCCTTTATTTTTATACTGGGGCAATCCCTACAGGTTGTCTACATGTCAGCAACGGCAATGCTGATACTCGTATTTACTTTTACTATGTGGGCACTGGCAGATTCTAAATAGGTAAAGAAAGAATAGAATAGCTATTCATTTTACTGTCAAGTCCATTTTAAATTACTTGGCAGGCTTACCTACAAATTTTACCAATAATAGACTTATTTCAAAAAATAGTATCAATGGCGCAGCAATGATGACCTGGCTGATGACGTCTGGAGGTGTTATCATTGCAGATATTACCAAGAGGCCAATATAAGTGTGATATCTATACATCACAAGTGTGCTCCGTTCCACCAGCCCATTACGTACCAAGATTATAATCGCTAATGGAAATTCAAATACCAGTCCGAATATGACTGTGGTAAATAACACAAAAGAGATGAATTGTGAAACAGAGTACGTGGCCATCACACCGGCTGAGGCCGCATTCTGGAACAGGTAATTGAGAAAAAAGGGGAGCATCAGGAAATATGCATAGCCTGCACCCAACATGAAAAGGATAAAGGCAATCATTCCAGCAAACAAAATTGAGAACCACGACCTTTTAACTTCGAACCGTCCTTTTAACGCTGAATAAATGTAATATGATACCAGCGGGAGTGTGAGCAGTGCACCTGCAATGAGTGCTACTTTGACTTTCAAGAGCATAACCTCAGGAGGGGATAGGTAGATGACCCTGGCTCCCTCTGGGAGGATATTATCAATTATGTTTTTTATAAATCCGCCCGTGAATGGAAAAGATATTATGAAACCGCAAACTAGAACTAGTACAAACAGGATTAATTTCTTTTTTAGCATTACCAGGGTGATACTAATATTTTCATAGTCCATTGTATATCTTAAGTCCTAATATGCTGTATATTACATAAAATTATGGAATAGCTATTGATTCTCTTCATTACGGTTATATGTGTAGGGTAATAAATACTTGTCAAAAATACCTGCTGATGAATAAACTGAACTCAAACAGGATCACAAGGAAAAGTGCTGTTATCAATTGTGACATCCCTGTAATATCGGGTGCAACAAAAATAGCAAAACCGATGAGGATACCATAGACGATCATCCGTTTATCCTTTAATTGCTCAGCTTTTACCAGTCCTGATTTGATGGAAATTACCATTAACAGGGGAAGCTGGAATAGCAGGCCGAACATTATCATCATCGTTGTCATAATTGAGAATGTATTTCGTACTGATATTCCTGAGGTTGCCACATCTTCTGAATAATAGAACATGTAATTGAATATCAAAGGTATGACTATGAAAAAAGCTATCCCCATACCTATAAAGAAAAGTAACATCGAAGGAGGGACTACCAATAATGTGAATCTTTTTTCGTTGGGAAACAGTCCTTTTTGAATGAATACGAAAAATTCATACATGAATAACGGAAACACAAATGCAATAGCAATTGCCAGGGATAGGACCAATCGTGTCAGCATCCACTCCATTGGACTGTAGATAACCATTTCTATCTCAGGAGGGAACAGGTAGGCCCACATCGTACCAATAAGGTCTCCGGTAAAGGGGAATGTACCCATAAGTACGATGATTAGAGCAGCCACAACTATGAGCATCCGCTGGCGAAGCTCTCGTACATGTTCCAACAGGGGCAATTCCTGGTCGCCTGGTACATTGTTCATGTCTAACCTATCGTTATGCATTTGATGATGGATAATTTTATAGGATTGGAGCTGCTATAATAGTATTGTTAATAATAGTATTTGAAACCGGAATTGCCTGAAAGCTATATGTATTATATTACTAATTATACTCTTGTTAAGAAAATAATTCACCAGATTAAATTAATAAGAAGACTGATAACATGCTTGGCTCAACTGAATTGTTGCTTATTTTTGCAGCAGCGTTATTATTGTTCGGACCCGACAAATTGCCGGAGATCGCTCATTCCCTTGGACGTTTGATGGGGGATTTTAGAAAGGCGATGCGAGAGGCTGAAAACCAGTTATCGGTTTCTGAGGTAAAAGAATCAATTGAAGAAACAATTACTATGGCAAAGATAGATTAATTGTACAGAAAAATTTTGAGGTAAATTAAAAATGATAATGCCCGGACCAATGGAATTGACACTGATAGTCGGTATAATAGTCCTGCTCTTTGGAGCTACCAAACTTCCTGAACTTGCCAACGCACTTGGCAGGTCAACGGGTGAGTTCAAGAAAGCCCAGAAGGAATCAGAATTATCCTTGAAGGAACTCGATAACAACAAAAAACCGCAGGAAAGATCCAAGCTCCAGCAGTCAGCCGAGAACCTGGGGATTTCAATTGAAGGCAAGACTGACGACCAGCTGCTTGATGAGATCGAAAAGGCCACTAAGAAATAGGGTTCCTTGTTGGCAGGGATACTATTTCACGTGATCATTCTTTATCCGTTATTTTGACAGCGGTGCCGTATGCCAGTATTTCGGCTGACCCTGCCATTACCATTGCAGTCATGAACCTGACATTTACCACGGCATCGGCCCCCATCGTTTCAGCATCGTCCACCATGCGGTTCATGGCTTTTTCCCTGGCCTCTTCAAGCATTTTTGAATATTCTGTCAATTCGCCGCCTACGATGGAGCGCAGACCTGCCATAATGTCCTTGCCGATATGCTTGGCCTGAATGGTACTCCCCCGGGCCATACCAAGACTCTGGGTGATCTCTTTTCCTGCGATGGTGTCTGTATTCACGATAATCATGTTCTTACCTCAGTATTTTCTTTCGATCTCTGCATCTTCTTCACCCATTTTTTCCTTTATCAACGACAATAATGCCAGTATTATTCCCAATATAATGGCTGCAAGAGATAGTTTCAGTATCATATTACTCTCTATGGTTAAAATAGTATAGAAAGCGTATCCCACCAACATGATGATACCGATGACTACCAGTCCTATGCCGAGATTTCGCACTGCTGTGTTACTATCCATTTCACATCATTCCGCATCTCTAAAAGTATATGGCAGCTTCTTGATTATTAATATTTGCCTATCCCCATCATAAAAATAAGAAGCCCCGAGGTTGGGATTTGAACCCAAGTGTACCAGAAGATACAACAGATCTTGAGACCGGTACCCTGGACTGAAGCGAGTAAGCCCAGATCAAAAGAGGTATCTATTTAATCTCATGCGTATAAACAAAATTACAATGAAGACGGGAGTATTTTTTTGCACATGCAACAAAACATCATCCATTGCATATAACAATCTAAAGAAAGATATCAATGTTGATATAATCGAAATCCATAACACTCTTTGTCAGAATGAAGGATTAGCATATATAATAGAAGACATCCGCAGAAAAGATCTGGATAGAATATTTATTGGCTGTACTTTCAAGAAACCGATATTTAACGAAATTGTTAATGAATCGGTTGACTTGGACTTTTTGAATTTGCGGGAGCACTGCGGATGGGTCCATGAACAAAAAGATGCAACCGAGAAAGCAAGACGTTTGCTGAATGTCGCGTTAAACACAGAAAAGAAATCACTTGATACGACCAGATTAAATGCAGGTAAGGATATACTGGTTACTGGAACGCGTTTTCTCGTTCCAGTTATTGAAAAATTGACCGGACTTGCCAATGTAAGTCTTTTATTAACTGAACCTGACCACAGAATGTTGCGATATAATTTACCCCTCTATGTGGGGTCCATACGAAGCATCAATGGCCAGATTGGTGATTTTACTGTGGAAATATCTGCACATCAACCTGTGAATTTTAAAAGATGCATTTTATGTGGTCGCTGTGTTCAGGTATGTCCGAAAGGTGCAATAGACTTTTCTTTAAAAATTGATAATGCATGTGACCAGTGTGGTAAATGCATTGATGCCTGTCCGGTGGAAGCTATCAATTTCCAGAAAAATGAGGCTGAGCCTTTGATATGTGGACAGATAGTGGTAACTGAACCGGGATGGGAGCATACAAAAAAATTAGGCGTGCATATCAATGAAAATGGAGATATTTCAGGGGCCCTGATTGCAGCAATGGATGCCATCATAAATATCGGAGTAGTTAAAAAATATAAGATACTGGAAGTTAATGATAGATGCGCATCCGGAAAAAGTGAGATTATCGGATGTACTTTATGTGAATTGGTCTGTCCGCATGATGCCATTAGCCGTACAGGTGACAACATTATTTTCAACGATGTATCATGCCTGGGCTGCGGGGCTTGTACAGCTGTTTGTCCAATTTCAATTCCAAAATTACATGCGTATCCTGACAATTCGATTTATGCTCAGATAGACAGTTTGTTAACTGGAAAAGAGAGACTTTCAAATGAAATAATCATGTTCACCTGTGTCGAACAGGGACAACAAGTATTGGATGAATTGGGGAAACAACACATAACCTATCCACCCGTACTGCCAATATTGATTCCCTGTATCAATGCTGTTCATGAAGCACACATTCTCTATGCTTTTGAATCGGGGGCAGATGGGGTAGTTCTTCTTGGATGCGAAAATTGCAAACATAAAATCAATGATAATTCTCCTATGAATGTCATCAAAACTATTTTGAACGCAGTTGATTTTAATGAAAAATTTGCAGTCATTCAGGCTGATCCGAATCATCCGGAAGCTCTTGTGCATGAACTATACGATTTTGTCGATAATCTCCCATCCTGCGAAAAGAGAAGGAAGATGGTAGCAGGGATCAAAGGCGATAATAAGAGATTTGTCTTACTTGATTTGATTGATAATCTGCCTGGTAAGTCCGGGGATTTTGTCCAAAGAGGTGATATTCCTTTTGGAAATGTTACCATTGATGGTGAATGTATTATGTGCAATGCATGCATGAATATGTGTCCGACAGAGGCATTAAATAATAGAAGTGGGAAGATTTATTTTAATTATTCATTGTGCATTGCATGCGGGTTATGCGAGAAAGCATGCCCGGAACATGTTATCAGGCTTGAGAAGATACTTGATATAGCACGATTGTCTCAGCGCGAGACCATACTGGCAGAACCTGAACAGATCAATTGCCTGGCATGCAACAAACCATTTATTACAAAAGGGGCTATAGCGCGTGTTAGTGATAAATTAGGACCCGAAAATGAAATAATAGAATTACTTTATTATTGCCAGGACTGCAGGCCGATAAAGGCGTTTGAAAAAGGATTGTTAAAATAACTCGTTTAATGTTTGCCTGTCAAATAAAAGAAAACCTTTGGTGAACTTTGCTATCCCTTGATAGAAATCAGACTTATCACTGGCAAAAAGCTCATCACAAAAATCCGGCACCCATTTTAACAGATGTTCATCTATGAACCTTTGTTGTAACTCAAGATACGTGTTATCGTTTTCATGGAGCAATTTTTCACCAAGATAATTCATAAATCTCAATTCAAACGCGATATTGTCTTCAGGTTCGGAATAATCATTACTCTCAACACCGGCTTCGCGGTAAAATTGCTTTAATTCCAGAAGTGATGGTCCGCGCATTTTATTATCTCTGTACATTGATTCGTAAGGTGGTGCCGGAAGTCTACCTGGTCCAATAAAAAGGGTCGTGAACTCTTCATGGAGTTTTTCATATACTGTACCCACATCTTTGCAGTTCATCATATATTCATTTAACAGGTTACCCCCCTCCTCTGTGTAAGAATTTATATTACGTAGACCTGAAGGTATGAGAAATGTACCTTTCACCAGATCAATAGCAAGCTGTTTCGGAGGTTCTTCAAGGAACATACGATATAAGAAGGCATAGATGTTATTCCTGAATTGCATACATCCTTTTATTTTGTCCATAAATAATTGGATAGTCCAATAGTATAAATATGATTGTTATTCGAAATTACAATATTATCACATTTCAACTTAACAATAAAAATTAAAATTAAAATTAAAACCTTCAAAGTATAGATAGTTATAAATGTAATAACAAACAATTAATAATTGAATTTAGATATTAGGGGGTAGTTGTATATGATATCTGAAAAACAAAAGCAATTTCAATTAAAAATAACAAGACGCACATTTGCCAAAGCAACTGTTGCCCTTAGCGCCACTGCTACATTGGGTGGGTATGCAGGACACAGAGATTTTTTTAAGAACGATATAATTAGACTGGCAAGTGCTGCCAATGATACACAAGGAATTGACGAAACACTTATCAAGACTATATGTTCACACTGTGCGGTAGGTTGCGGTGTACTTGGAAAAGTAGAAGACGGAGAACTAATCGGACTGGAACCATGGGAAGATCATCCAATCAATCATGGCGGGATGTGTTCCAAAGGAACAGCAATAGCTGAAATGGTCAATTCTGAACGCCGTCTAAAATATCCGATGGAGAAAGTGAATGGAAAGTGGGTTCGAAAATCATGGGACGACGCTATCAATAAAATCTCCGCCAAGATGACAGAGATCAGAGATACCTACGGCCCGGACTCTGTGATGTTCATAGGGTCAGCGAAAATGACCAATGAGGAATGTTACCTGTTCAGGAAGATGGCCGCTTTCTGGGGAACCAATAACGTTGACCATCAGGCCAGGATCTGCCACTCGACAACAGTTGCAGGGCTTGGCAATACATGGGGTTTCGGTGCCCAGACCAATAATGTTAATGATATGCGTCACACAAAATGTGCATTCTTTATAGGATCTAATGCTGCCGAGGCACATCCTGTAAGTATGCAGCATTTCCTTACAGCCAAGGATAGGGGTGCCAAACTCATTGTAGTGGACCCCAGATTTACCAGAACAGCTGGAAAAGCTGATATTTATGCCAGAATGAGACCGGGAACAGATATACCAATATTGCTCGGGATAGTCAATGTCCTTGTGAATAATGGCTGGCATGATGTAGAATTTATCAAGAACAGGACAATAGGATTCGAGGATCTCTGGGAGATTGCAAAAGATTACACTCCTGAAGTTGTAGAAAATATATCATGGGTTCCTGCCGATAGCATCAGATTGATCGCAAGGACAATGTACGAGAACAAACCTTCTACTCTTGTCTGGGCCATGGGCCAGACCCAGCATAGCGTTGGGACGAATAATATCCGTATGGATGCTATAGTAAGTCTTGTTCTCGGTCATGCGGGTATGTCAGGTGGAGGTGTCCAGGCCCTCAGAGGACATGATAATGTTCAGGGTTCTACAGACATGTGTATCCTTGCGCACAGTCTGCCCGGTTATTACGGTCTTTCAGATAAAGCATGGGGGCACTGGGTCGATGTTTGGAATACAAAATCCCCGGTAACAATGGATTGGATGAAAGGTAGGTTCGACCTTCAAAATGATTCAACACTCATGAACAAAAATGGATTCACCGTTGCACGGTGGTATGAAGGTGCAATACTGCCTGAAGATCAGATCGATCAGCCCCATAATATTAAAATGGTCATTGTTTGGGGTCATTCTTTGAACTCCATTACAGAGATGAAAAGAATGAAAGAGGCGCTGGAAAAAGTTGATCTGGTAGTAAGTGTGGATCCCCACTCCACCATTGCATCAGCGCTTCCCGAACGTGATAATGGAATCATTGCACTACCGGCATCCACAGTGTTCGAAAAGGACGGCACGGTGACAACAACCGGAAGGCAGGTCCAATGGAGGAATAAACTGGTTGAACCCAGATTTGACAGCAAACCAGATGGAGAGATCATACAAATGCTGACAACAAAACTGGGCTTTGGTGAACACTTTACCTATTCCGGACCTGAGGAAATCGTAAGGGAATGGAACCTGGGCATGGGTGCCATTGCCTTGGTAGGACAGACACCTGAGAGGCTTAAAAGGCAGCAGGAACATTGTGCGGACTTTGATGTGGAAACGACCAGGGCAACGGGTGGTCCATGTAAAGGTGAATACTATGGTATGCCATGGCCTTGCTGGACACCAGACCATTGCGGAACTCCGATTTTATACGATGTCAGCAAACCAGTAAGCGATGGGGGACACGATTTTAGAGCCAATTGGGGTACGACGGTCCCGGATAATCCAACCGGGAAGCATATAGGTGATGATCTGCTTCGAGGTGACAAACCTGTTGCTCAGGTGGGATATGCTTATGATCTTACCCTGAACACATCACGAGAGGCACTGGCCAGAGGCGATCCCCCAACGGGTCGTGCAAGGGCAAGGTTATGGGCATGGAACCTGCCTGACCCTGTACCAATACATAGAGAACCCATTGAAAGCCCGAGACCGGATCTTATTGAGGATTATCCCACATATGATGATGTTCCCTTCCAATATAGAGTCCCGGCACCGTATATAACCAACCAGACTGCACGAAAGCACATTGTTGATAAGTATCCTGTTGTGCTTTCTACAGGAAGACAGGTTGAGCATATGGGTGGTGGAGCCGAGACAAGAAGCTGCCCATACACGGTTGAACTCGCGCCTGAGATGTATGCGGAGATCAGTCCGGCACTGGCAGCAGACATCGGGGTCAAACACTGGGACTTCGTCTGGGTCGAGACCTTACGGGGCAAGTGCAAAGTGAGGGCAAATGTGACTAAAGCAATGACGAAAACACCGGAGCAAAGCCATGAAGTAGCCTTCATGCCGTACCACTGGGCAGGCATCTTTGAAGGAAAATCTTATGGGGACAGGTACCCGCCCGGGACTGCAGAGCTGGCTCTTGGCGATTCGGTTAATATCATCTGTGGCGATGGCTATGACAGAAGTATGCAGATGCAGGAAACAAAGGTTTGTCAATGCAAGATATATCCGGCATAGGAGGTGTGAGAAATGGTAACAAATAAATTCCTGGCAGATACTGACCGCTGCATAAAATGCGGTGGATGTGAGGTTGCATGTAAACAGCAGAACGATGTACCTTACGGTATGAGGCGGATAAAAGTAATAACTATCAACAAAGGCGAACCCGGTGAAAAAAATGTACCCATGCCTTGCATGCACTGTGCTGACCCTCCATGCGCTAAAGCATGTCCGGTAGATTCTATATATAAGCGGGAAGATGGTGTAGTCCTCGTCGATAAAGATAAATGCATCGGTTGCGGTTATTGTTTATTTGCTTGTCCGTTCGGAGCCCCACAGTTCGAAGCCAGTGGAATATTCGGCAGTAAAGGGAAGATGGATAAGTGTACGTTCTGTGTGGAGCCGTATCAACAGAAAGAGAATGGTCAACTGGTACAGAATGATGCAGTTGCCAGGTGCTCGAAATTCTGTTCATGCAAGGGACTGTTAGCCGGTGATGCTGAAAAGATAACAGCAGAAATGCGAGAGCGTGCAGCAACACGATTGGCCGTTGAAACTTGAGATTGAAACGTTTTTGAGGCCAGACCATGAGCGTGACAAAATTACAATTGGAGGCTGTTTCAGTTATCGCTGCAATTATAGTTATTGCCGTGCTGATAACATATGCTCTCGACCAATCTGTTCCAAACCAGTTATCCAGGATACCTGACGAAACAGCTTATGAACAGGGAATGGAGATAAATTCTTGGGTTGATTTGGCAATGAAGATCATCATTGCAGTTGCAGTCATAGTGATTATAGGGCTTGAATTGTTCGAGCATATCACGATTTCCGGTTATTTCAGGAAAAAGAAGGTGAGGGAGTAACATGGCCGGTGAAGCAGAACAGTTTATTGAGAGGTTTTCCAGAATTCAGGTTGCGGTTCATGTAACAGGTGCACTTAGCATATTGATATTGTATATCACAGGATTCCCGATATCTTTCCCTGAGCAACTGGGCTGGATACCGGCAATACTTTTCGGTTACTCCGGGACCATGTTCATACACAGGGTTGCTGGTATAGTATTATCATTAGCCATTTTTATTACGGTAATATACCATACTTTAAATTCGATCTTTATTCATGAACACTTCCTCAGACATGTCCTGCCTAAAAAAAAGGATTTCAGTGATGTAATCACTGACATTAAGTATACATTCGGATTTGGAGACGAGAAACCACAATACGGAAAATATAGCTGGATGGAAAAAATTGACATTTACAGTGTTATTTTTGTCGATGGGATCATCCTGGGACTCTCAGGGGCAATATTGATGATGCCATTTCTGTTTATGAAAATAATACCAATCCATCTGATGCTTTCATTTAAAAGCATTCATGCCGGATTTGCCATAATAAGTATGGTCGGGATTTTTTTCCATTTCTATATGGCCCATCTCAGTCCCGAACACTTCCCAATGGACTGTGGTATTTTCAGCGGAGAAATGTCAGTTAAGGAAGCTGAAGAGAAATATCCTGAATGGGTCCGTGAGATCAAAGATGAAGGAGTAGTTGTGGTATGAAATCCCGAAATATTATCGGCATTATAATTGTCACTTCATCTAGCATTTCTTTTTTACTTGCAGGCACCAATGTTGTTACAAGCGGGCCACTAATTGCTGCCGGACTTTCACTTGGAATGCTGTTAATAATAAGTTCGATATTTGTAATGATATACGGACTGCTCATTTCTAAACATACAATAGAACGAGTCAAATATTGAATTGTTTTTCTTCCCTGAAAAACCATAATGTTGGGCTTTAGGAATAAACATCATTATATTGTGTGACACAATGCCAAAAATCGGTTATTCCAACGAATATATCAGATACAGATGCGACTACAAATCTGTGTAAATACATGAAATCCGTGTCTTTTTATATTTCCAGACACGGATTAACATTGAATAACACCGATCTTACCTAAAGTCGGTGTAAAAAATAAATGGAAAATGGGATTGTGCTCCAAATCATATTTTTGGAATAGAGAGTACTGTATGTCAGCAATGATCCCGTCTCTTTTATTCCAAAGATTTCAAGAGCACAACTATGGTTTCGGAAAATCTTGTCAATAATTGTCACAAAATCATTTTCCCTTTGTTTCATTTTTAAGGTATTTCAGAGCTCCAACTAATAGATTCATTGTATCACTAATATCCTGTATCTCATCATTCGTTGTTATTATTGGCAACTCAGTATCTAATTCTCCGTTAGCAATTTTATTTCCAACCTCACTCATCTTATTCAAGGGTCCAGTTATCTTATTAGAAAATATATATATTATTAATCCGCCCAGTAAGATCGAAAGTAAAGATACTGCAAAGATTATTGTTCTGGTTTTATTTAATTCAACGAAGAATTCATCTGTATAAGCAGATGTTGCAACAATCCCCATTCAGGGTAATAGGCGTATGCAACAAGACTATCTCGTGCAGTTAATTCTCCTTTGTTTTTCCAGGGATAATAAATTGTTTTTGTTTCGCCCGCTTTCAGGTTCTTTGCGTTAGTGACAATTTCTTGAATAATTTTATTTCCTTTTTCATCTTCTGCTTCCCAAATATTATCTCCATCACTTTCTCTTCCTTTTGACAAAACATAATTTCCTTGTTCATCTAAAATAAAGATGTAACCGCTTTTTCCTATTACTTGTCTTGCCATGTTCTCCTTTAATTTTTCCTGGAATATATCTTCTTTAACACCAACATATAATATGCCTATTATCTCATTCGTATTACTATCTATGATAGGTTCGTATGCAGTTAGATACCAGGCATTCACAATAAATGCCCTGCCATAAAATGATTCTCCATTCATTATTGTTTCATACCTATTTTCCGCAACTTTAAAATTGCTAAACTCTGAATTTATTTCGGCCCTTGTTATTCATCCCCAGAGTATGCTTCAAGTGGCACTCCAGCCAACCTAAGTACTTCTATCTGCTTGGCCAATATCTCTGTCTGGAAGGTCTGTACCAGGGTATTCTGTGACCATAACCGATGGAATTCGATATTATCAAAGAGAGACAATAACCTGGAAGCAGTTGGTGATTCGCAATCTCGGTCTTCAGGATAGATAGAAATGCACTCCAACCCATCATTCTTCATTTCCAATCTGACCTCTCTTTCAATCAGGGCCTGTATAAGCATAGCAAGAAAAAATACAAACAGCAAACCTTCGATTCGAGTAACACTCTTCAATAGCACAGGTGCAACTTTATGGACGGTCTTTAATTGTTCATGCCTCTTTTCCAACCAGGGCTGATACTTGTAATTGTCCAGAATCTCAACCAACGAAAGATCCTCACAATTTGTTATTAACGGAAACATCCCATCGCTTCGTGCATCGAAATCGATATTCTTTTTCCTGGAACTCCATTTCACATGGAATCTCTTTTGTACCATACACTTAAATCTTGTATTTGAGTTTGGACGCCCACGTTTCTCCTGTTTGAAAACAGTTTCCTTTTCTTCAAGAATCTCGTAATCCACCCATCGATGTGCAAATTCACCAAGCGCCTTATCAGCAGCTTCAATTACCGCATCTCGTGACCGTAACCTGGTTCGTGGATTTCTAAGACGTGTTTCAAGTTGTTCCAGTTTCAACACGGCTTTCTCAATTAGAGCTTGACGGGAGTGTTTATCCTTATCTTCCTTTTGTGGATCCCATGTCCATAGGATACGAAAACCTTCAGATGACCTGATCGGGGATTCAACCATTTTCATCATGTCAGGTTGTCCAGTGTCATTCAGGTTCTGATGCCTCTCAACATTTTCCCAAAGAACCTTATGAGATTGAATGTATTCCCTGAACCAGCCATCTTCTCGTCTGTTTCGAGGTAATACTGTTATGAACCGACCTTCATTTTCATGAATATACTTCATGTTCTTTCCCGTGCACAACTTTGAATCTGCAACATATATGAAATCAGATCGTCCTACAAGTTCCCTGAGTACATCCCAAGCTTCCTGATATGTCGGGCTTTCACCGGTATTTCCATCACACGCTTTGTAATGGATTGGAACTGCACCATCTGCAGTTACCGTCAAAAACCACATCAGTTGCTTGAGGTCTGGTCGATGATCTTTGTTATGACCAAATGTTATGTTCAGGGATTCCTTCCCTCGTTTTCTCTCACCTGTTGCTTCCTCGTAGATGCCTGAGAAGGTTATGGTGGTGGAATCATTATGGAACCGGGACAGGTCCAGCTTGAATTCCTTGATGGCCCGGACAACAACTTCGGTCAAAATAGATGCCCGATCGACATCGAAAAGCATGTCAAGGTCCCGACCTACTCTGTCATCATTGAGTGAGGTTATTTGTTCTGAATCCAGACCAAAAAGTGTAGGTCGATACCGGGATGCCCAATCATGCAGGTCGTATATCGGTGTTCGATGAAGGATGATGTTACGAAGTAGAACTCCTATACTCTTTGAGGGGCTTACTTTTCGGGTGTTGGCTGTGTTGAGATGACGTTCGAGAGTGTCATCAAGTCCTATCCTTTTGATGAAATGGTTCACAATGGGAAGTGGACCGATCATGTGTGTTTCAAGTCTGAACGGCTCGATTTCGCTTATCTATTATATATAGTACCTACCAGTATATATACTGGTAGGTTTATTGTGTTTATGTATAAGATGATTCCAATGAATGATGTATCTGATTCCATTCCTGGCCTTGATGAATGCCGTCGTAAGTTCGAGGCTTATCGTGATGAACTTGGTCTGATCGGTTTCATTCTGACAGGGAGCATAGCAGAACGGTTCATGCGTTGCGGTACTGCTGGATGCAAATGCCAGACGGATCCTAAAGCTCTTCATGGTCCATACTATGAATGGACACGAAAGGTTCAGGGGAAAACGGTATCTGTGAGGTTGAAAAAGAATGAAGCTGAGCAGTTAATGGAATGGATCGGGAACAAAAGACGTTTTTATGAGATTATTTCAAAGATGGAAAAAATCTCGATTGAAGCAGCGAATTTAATTCAAATTTAAGCGATTTCAAAACTGCGGAAAATAGGATTAGTGTTGGTTAGTATTGGTTAATGGCGAAGGTATTGGTATAAGAACTATATTAATATTTCTACATCCGAAAAAAAAGATATTAAATCCCAATTTTACCTTTAATAATCCAAGTTTAGCACTTTTTTTTCTTTCTTTTGGATAATGTCTTCTGTTTTGTCAGGAAAAACCATCTAAATGTATTTATTACATCAAAATTCACATAAATCAGATTTTTGACTCCATTTATTCTATAATCCATAGTAACTGTCAAAGTTATGTTAAATGTAAGCTGAAAAAAATCCATATTCAGTGGATTAATGAGAAGCGCCGGGGTTGGGATTTGAACCCAAGTGTACCAGAAGATACAACAGGTCTCGAGCCTGCCGCATATAGACTCCAATGAGTCACACGGCTCCGTTGGATTAGTCCGCTCTGCCACCCCGGCAAATAGGGTAGGATGGTGTATACTGTCCGTGAATAGCTTTAAACTTCTGCATAGAACAAACTGTACAGTTAAATGAACACCGAAATTGATAAATGTTGTGTGAGGAGATAAATTAATGAGTATATTATCAGGTAAAAATGACCGATGGTTCTTTGAAAAAGGCACGAACAGATGTGAAAAGTAGTGTGAGAGACATCTTTCCCAATAAGCCAATAACGAACAATATTGAGAATGACAAATACCAACTTTTTTTTTAAGAAGCAAAAGATGCCATATTTCTTGCTGATGAAGCAGGAAACTTCATAGATGTCAACCGTGCCGCCTGTAAATCCCTGGGATATACCAGGGATGAACTCTTAGAAATGAATATCAAGGATGTAGATGCTGAGCACAGAGGACATGAAGCATTTCTAAAAGTAATAAATTACATTGTTGATGATATCGATTTCGAGGTGAACCAGCGCAAGAAGGATGGGACCCTCATGCCAGTGGAGATAACAGGCAATATCATCAATATTAATGGCAGGCTAATAACGATGGCCATTGCCCGGGATATAACCCTACGAAAGCGAGCTGAAACTGAACAAAATAAACTGTTTCTGGCAATCTCCACTTTAACCGATGGTCTCGCATTGACAGACGCCAATAACCTGTTTACTTACGTAAATGATGCTCATGCCCGGATATACGGTTATCCATCTGCAGAGCTTATCGGGATGACCTGGCGGAACCTTGTATTGCCAGAAATGATTATTCCAACTGAAAAGGCCTTGCAGGAGACACTTATGAACAGGAATGCAGGCTCTTTCTGCAGCGAGGTCCTTGCTCTTAAAAAAAATGGCAAAACGTTACCAGCTGAGATCAGGGCCACCGGTCTCTTTGATGAGAAAGGAGATTACCAGGGACATATATGTATCGTTCGGGATATCACCCCTCAAAAAGAGGTGGAGGAATCCCTTCATAAATATGCTATGGAACTGGAAAAGTCAAACCATGTAAAGGACCTGTTCACGGATATCATTCATCACGACCTTTTAAATTCCCTGAATATTTCGCGTAATTATATTGAAATACTTATGGATGACGAAAATGACCCTGAAAAAAAGGGCTACTTAGATGTCATTAACAGAAATATGGTCAAAAGTCTGGAGTTGATAGAAAGTGCCACTTTGCTCTCCAAACTTACGAGTCTGGAACGTATTGAATTCGAGGATCTGGATATAACGAAGGTCATTGAAAAGGTCATTGACAACTTTGAACCTCTTGCCTCTGAATCTGGGATGAGCATTGAAAATCACATCACTCAGAGCATTCCTACCAGAGCAAATCGAATAATTGAAGAAATATTTGCAAACTATATCTCAAATGCTATAAAATACGGGCGAATGGGCAAAAAGATTACTGTAGATGTCGAGGAAAATACCGATTCATGGAAGGTAAAGGTCATAGACTTTGGAGAAGGGATAAAGGACACCGATAAGACGGGGATATTTGAAAGATTCCACTCAATGGAAAAGAAAGGAGTAAAGGGTTCAGGATTAGGCCTGACAATTGTAAAAAAAATCGCAGCACTCCACGACTGGCGAGTATGGGTAGAAGATAATCCTGAGGGTGGGGCTATTTTTGTATTAGAGATTCCAAAATCATGACTCCAGGATGGTTTTTTCCGGTTCAACCTTGTTACATCATCCGTACACAGGTAATCTGTTTTCATCACAACCGGGGACGAATCACCCTGTTTCAGTGACACGACCGTATGTATCTGTTGTAGAAGAATAGTCTCGTAATTGAACAAATTGACAGACCAATTCATTCACTAACTGCCGGACCGCCATATCCCCTTACCTTAAATTCGGCCCCGATTTCCTCTGATATCCGGCGGCATTGCTCGATATCCACGGGCGGCAGGTCAAGTACGGTAAACCTGAGCTTGATACCCTCTTTCACAATATCCCTGGCAAAATCCTTCATCGATACGTAGGAATTCTTGTGCAATTGTGGCTGTACAAGCTGCTCATAGGTATTTTCATCATGGGTGTTCAGGCTGACCGATATCTCGTCAACACCTGCTTTTGCCAGTTCGTGTGCAACATCCCTGTCCGGAAACTGGAGTTTGGCATGCCCGATAGTATCTATCCGCACCCTGACCCCACGGACTTTGAGCCATTGTGTTATCTCAAGCACATCATCCAGCCGGGTCAGCGGTTCTCCCAGGCCGGTGAATACCACTTCGTTGAATTCGGACAGGTCATATTTGCCAAGTGCTTCGATCACTTCACTGACCTCAGGTTCCCTCGCCAGCACCAGGTTGTAACCGTAAACGCCATCGCCGTAATTCTTCACACAGAAGATACAGGAACAGGTACACCTATTCGTAATGTTCAGGTACATATTTCCATGTGCGGGGTAGGTAATTGTCCCCGGGTCCGGTTCATTCATTCATCTATCACTCTGCCACTCTTGTAATCTACTATTATTAATGACCTGTAAACCCTTAAGGTTATTCACCCAAACCCGGCGTTGAGGCTTTTCAACATCTTTTTCACGGGGTCAGGCAGCCGACCCCGCTGCAGGGCTTTCATCTGCTCCGGGGTTATCATTTTCATGGCCGTGCTCATCATAGGGTCAGACCTCATCAGCCCGTCCATCAGTTTCTTGACATATACCGAGGTCCTGATCTCCAGGCCCATCTGCTCTCTCCACCCGTTCTCGTATTCTGATAACTGGCACGTACCTGAAACTGCCCCGGCAGCTGTTTCGCCAGCCACCCTGCCCCCTACCATGGCAGTGGGTATGCCGCCGCCGTTGGTGGCTATCAGGTGACCTGCCGCGTCCCCGCATATTATAATATTGCCTTTCACGGTCTCAGGCGGAGCACCCCCCACCGGTACGATACCGCTGATAATTGCGGTTATCCTGGCATCCTCGAACATCGGTGCCGCCCTGGGATGCTCGTACATGAACCTGTGAAGGTAATCCTGCGCAGATACACCTTTTTCGCACAGTGGCTGCCGTATTCCCACACCGATATTTGCAGTATCACCTCCCTGGCTGATGATCCAGGCATAGCCTCCTGGCGCATAATCCCGTCCGAAGAACATCTCAACCGCTTCGGTATCTATGTCAACTCCGGTAAGTTCGTATTCCAGCGCCACTGCCCTGCCCATATTGTCGCGGAGGTCGATCAGGCCTGCCGTTTTTGCAGCCAGTGAAGTGGGGCCGTCCGCACCGATAATGACTTTTGCCTTGATGGTAAATTCACCCTGTATCCCCCTGACCGACACTATATCTCCCTCGATGGAATCCGCACGGGTCCCAACCATCAACTCTGCCCCGGCCCTTGCCGCTTCCCGGGCAAGGTGTTTATCGAACCGGCTCCGGTCAAGTACATTTGCCGGGACTTCGAACTCCTTTGGGTCAAGGTTGGGAGCAATGAATCGGTGGATACGGGTAGAGGTGTGAATACAGCTTTCCGGTATATCCTTAAGCGTATCAGGCAGGTCTGCACCGGGCAGTAATTCTTCCAGTTCTTCGTAACAGGGCAAAAAACCGCCACACTGGATCGGGGTGCCGATGTCCTTTTTCTTATCAATGAGCAGAACGCTGGCACCGGAGCGGGCCGCATACATGGCTGCCGTTGAGCCAGCGGGTCCGGCACCGATAACGATTATATCGTAGGATTCTTCAGGGGTCATTATTTTTTATCTCTTATCCTTTTTAATGGGATACAATAGGCAAAATAGACTTAAACGTGACTATTTCATGTGCGAAACCATACGTCAATTATAGACTTTTCTAGTCCTGATAAATCGAATATGCTTCAGTACATAGAATTATCATGGCTATAGCTAGAAACAGCTTCCATAAACCTGTTCTTAATCTCCACCGGAGCCAGCGGAATATCCGCCACCGCTTCATTGACCGGCCTGACCACCATATCAATGAATCCCGGCCCCGGCATCCTTTTCAAACGCTTGAATACGGCCACCAGTTCATCCCCGGTATGCGCCTTCGCAGTATACTGCAACCCGTGCCCCCTCGCCATTAGTTCCAGGTCAGTGCTTGCGCAGGCAGCAGTCTCCTGGTTCCCTGTGGACCCGTATGCCCCGTTATTAACAGCCACCACGGTCAGGTTCGGCGGTGACTGTACCGCTATCTGGGTCAGTGCATTCGGGTTCATGAGCAGACTGCCGTCCCCGTCTATCACCACCACATGCCTGTCCTGTACCATGGCCAGGCCCAGCCCGACGGCAGATGCCATTCCCATGGACCCCAGCATATAGAAGTTGAGGGGCCGGTCCCTGATATGGAATAATTCCTTACTTGGAACCCCAATATTTGAGACTACTATCTCATCCTCAAACACAGATGCAAGCGAGAGTATGGCCTGGTATCTTGATATGGTGGGTGCCTGTATATGGGTGGTCAATTCCAGCTGGCAGGTCCTGGGTACTATTGTTCTGGGTGGAGGTGGAAGGGCACAGCAGGACATCTCCCACACTGATGGCTGTATCAGGGCCACATGCGGGCGCTGGTTCTCAAATGCATCGATGATGACAGTATCCAGCAGTTCCAGGTGCGAAGGGGTTTCAATAATGGTATATTGTATATCGGCGGCATCAAGCATACCCGGCAGGGCCTGTCCAAGAGGCACCTGGGCGGAGATACCTTCTTTGTACACCCCCCGCCAGCTTGCCAGAATAGGTAATGGTATGCCATAAGTGGCATTGAGCGAGAGCAGGGCATTGAACATATTGCCCAGGCCCGTGCTCTGGATGACCATGACGGGCCGCCCGCCACCAAGATAATGACCTGCACAGATGCCTACACCGTTCTCCTCCCGGGTCAACTGCACGGTCCTGAAATTGGCTTCAATAAGCGGCAACAGACATTTCATCCTGTCGCAAGGTAATGTTGCAGCCAGGTCTATACTATGCGTTTTTAATATTTCAACAACCCGTTCTTCTGGAGATATATCGTTCATTCTATCAACAGGCTGACACGGTCAGCGTAAAAAAAGTCCCATATCAATATTCGGTGAAGTAAGTTTGAACTCTGGCTGTAAATGGTGAAGCGTGAAATCCTCTTTCAACCGTTCAACCCCACCGCCAGTTATATTGAGGAGTATGAGATCATCCCTGTTCAGCGCATCTTCTTCCACGGCCTTAACCAGCCCGGCCACACCGACAGCGGCCGGTGCTACAATATCGATGCCTTCAGATTCCTCGAATAGTGCTTTCGCCTGCAGGGCTTCAGGAGTGGATATCCCGTACAGAGCACCATTCGTATCGGTAAGAGCGTCATAAACACCACCTGGCATCGAATAGGGGGGTTGTCTGTTGGACAGCACATCTGCATACATCCGGTCAATGAGCTTCTTTGCACCCGGCATATCAATGTCTTCCACGATATCCCTCCGGCCAAGCTCCCATGCATGTAACATTGGTGCGAAGGGCAGGTTCTGTACCAGGTGTAACCTGGGCAGGGTTTCGCCGAACCGGCCGTCTCCCCTCAACCGCAAGGATGCCTCCCACGCGGCAATACCACCGGTTCCACTGCCAATGGCCTGGAAATAGTGGTCGGGCATCCGGCCTATGGTCACGGCGCCATCCAGCATCACGGTACCCATGCCATCCCGCCTGGCCACATTACGGGCGCCGCCTTCTGATGTCATGCCTGGCAAGGTTGCGATCTTCCCTGCCATCTGGATGGCATCAGCATAATCGCATGTACCTGCCATGCTGATAAAGTGGATATTATCTGTGGGCTCTTCGGGTAACCATATCTTGGACATACCGGATTCAGGCACTACAATATATACATCTATATCTGTGCCCACGGCAGCATGGGCAAATGCCCTGGCCGTATTCCCGGCAGAGGCAAGGACAAGGTTGTGGTTCCCCGATTCCTGCATCAGTTGCATGGTGGGATAGGCTTCAAGTTCTTTAAAACTGCAGGTCTGAATATGTGCGCCCTGCTCGGGCCAGTAACCATTGAATCCTATGTACAGGTTGGTAAGGCCCAGTTCCCTGGCAAGTGCAGTGCTTTTGTAGGTCACGGGTCCGGCGCGGGTAGGCAAAGGGGCGCTGACGGGTAGCCAGTCCAGGAACTTTCCCATGCCAGGGAGGTCGTGTACGTGGAGGCGGCTGGAGGTATAATTGCTTCTGAGCAGACCGGTATCATGGGTGCATGACATCTCATGGTGCTGGTACTGGCTACCACAATGGACACAATCTAACGTGTATTTTGGATGTTCTGTGCCCATATATTGCAGGGATGGGGTGATTGTAATGTTCATTAATTAAAAATCGGAAAATCAAATATTTAATGTTTTCCGATATCCAGAAAATATTGTCCATATTAGGCGAGTAATCGTTGAAGATTGTATTTTAAGGATAATTCTCGCCGTATCGTGTATTATATTATCATCCAGATAAATATCCGGAAAACATTCCTGAAGTCTTCAGAAAAACTTTTATGCAAAACATCATTTAGTTATAAAATAGTATTTATAAAGAACCGGCTTGAAAAAGATTAAGGAAAACAACCTGGCATGAGAACTGCTGATTAATCACTGTTAACCAGGGCAGGGAGCACATGGGAATAGTATGAAAGATACATCGAAAATATATCTGGTCTTTATTGGAGCATCTGTGGTAATTTGTACCATAACTGCAGCAGCCGGATATTTTTTATCCAAATCTCAAGGGATACTATATGGTGGTGCAGCAGGCCTTATTATTTCCGGGATGGCTGCAGGAAGTTTGTATTATCTGCCCTCTTTCATTATGGTAAGAATCTACGGTGGCAAGGAATTGTTGAAAGACGATTCTCCTGAGTTTATCGAAACCGTCAAAGAATTTGCAGGAATAGTTGATATTCCTGTCCCCCGATTCTATCTGTCAGATAAAGATATTCCACTGATATTCACGGTTGGGCGGGACTGTAATTCAGCCTCCATTGTATTGACTCACGCGTTCATGGATATACTATCCTCAGAGGAACTGACCTGTGCGATAATCCATGAGATGTCACGTATCAAACTGAACCAGATATACAGGCGAACCCTGGTGGCATTTACCGCAGGCATATTGACCATGTGCTCGACAATGTTCTTTTGGGGTGCACTGCTCACAGGCTTTGGCCAGGAAGATGACCCTGCGCCCCGCATCATACAATTTCTTGCCAGGGCACTCGTCGCCCCTCCGGCAGCCGCATTCATATTATTGACATTACCTGCGGATGGGGAATATAGTGTAGACAAAATGGCAGTAGAATTTTGTAAAGGGCCGAGAGTCTATGTCCGGATGCTTGCGAAGATGGGGAGACATTTCATGGAGAACAGGCATGAGGGAATAAATCCTTCCCATGGATTGCTGAACATTGTCAATCCTCTGCCCCAGAGTAATGATATTGAAGATGATTTTTATGCGCTTTTTAAAACACATCCGGAACTGAGTGAGCGAATAAAAACGGTACAGACCGAATGGGCGGAGAGTGGGCTCGTATGAAGGTACTGGAATATGTGATTGTAACACAAGAAAAGATCAATGATGCATATATGAGCATCCCGCGATGGAAAAAAACACTGCTGTACAGCCTGATATCCCATTCCATGATACTGTTTGGCATTATTGTCGTCTATACGTTCGCAAATAAAGATTTCAAGGTGCAGGATTCCCTTATTATTACCGGTGTCTATCTTGGTGTGCTGGCCACAACTCACAGTATCATGTACCTGGTGTTTAGGAACAGGTTACGATGAGGTTTTCAATGAGGATAATTGTTATAACGAGGTTGTAATCACATGAAAAGACAACTGCTTCAATCACCATGGATCGACCTGTATCTGGTACTTGCTACGAATGCACTGGCCATCCTTTTCATACTTATCCCACCGTTCAATGAGACGCCGCTCCGTATCCCCCTGGCCCTGGTACTCTTACTGTTCCTCCCCGGATACGTGTTCATTGCAGCACTGTTCCCGGGACGCGATATCAGCGGGATAGAACGGTTCACCCTGAGCGTGGGGCTGAGCATTGCCATAACGGTCTTTGACGGTTTTGCGATTAGTGTCACAGTCTGGCGTTTCAGGCCGACATCCATCGTGGTCTCGCTTACGCTCATAATCCTGTTCTTTATGCTTATTACCTATTTTATGAGAAGGCGGCTGCCTCCTGAGCAGCGTTTTGTTCCCGATGCCCGGCCGTTCATTGAATCCCTGAAGACGAAAGAAGAGATGACCGATATTGAGAAGGCATTGATTATTGCAATGGTCGGGTCCATCATCATTGCCAGCGGTATGCTCATCTATGCAAAGCTTACTTTTGAACCGGAGCAGTTCACGGCCCTGTATATCCTTGGCCCGGGCGGGAAAGCGGAAGGATACCAGACAAACCTTTCTTTTGGCGAGACGACGACCACCCTTGTCGGGATAGAGAATTACGAACATGCACGAGTGAACTATACTTTGCAGGTGGTGCTTGGAGGTGTGGTCCTGACCGAAAGGGAGGTTCGCCTGGGTCATAATGAGAAATGGGTTGAGAATGTGACATATATCCCTTATGTTATAGGTGAGAAGATAAAACTCGAATTTTTATTATTTAAAGAAGGAACCGGGGGGACCTATCGTTCAGTACATCTCTGGGTCAATTCACAGATCGATAAAAATAATTCCGGTGGTATTGAGAGTTACCTTGTATCCGTACCACAGGTTATCAACGGAAATATGGAGGATAATAGCGGCTGGATGTTTTCAGGGAGTCCGGTCTTTACAGGAAATTATTCGAATAAGACCTGGATTTCGAAATCACGTTCATACCAGGTCAATATCCTTAAAGGTGAGAATGGACAGACTGTTAGGCAAGGGTATTTCGGTGCAGTTTACCAGGATATCAACGCGTCGAGGGAAGGGCCGGCAGTCTTAGCATTCAATGTAAAGGATTCGGATACTTCCAGGACCGAAGGGAATTACCTGAAGCAGGTGCTGTTCAATAACAAAGTTATCTGGGAGGAGGATACTGCGGGTGAT
This sequence comes from ANME-2 cluster archaeon, assembly GCA_019429385.1. Classification (NCBI taxonomy): domain Archaea; kingdom Methanobacteriati; phylum Methanobacteriota; class Methanomicrobia; order Methanosarcinales; species ANME-2 cluster archaeon. The sequence continues at coordinate 52,184 of JAHYIS010000011.1, forward strand.
GAAGGGTGGCAGCATGTTGAATCCCTGGTCAGGTTGTCTGGAACCAACCGCATTATGCTGCGGGTAAATGCGCTAAAGAGCCTTCAGAACCAGAGTATGAGTGTCTGGTGGGATGATATCCAGTTGAAGACACTTACCAACCTGAACATCCAAAACTGGAATTCCAATGTGACCCTCGGGGTCCCGACGACTATCACCGTGGCAGTGGAAAATTATGAGACTGATTTTACAGACTACACCCTTGAGATTAGGCTGGACGGTGTCCCTGTCAGCAGTCAGAGGTTCTGGCTTGCCGGCCGGGAAGACCGGGTAGAGGACATATCATTCATTCCCGAGGCGGTCGGTCCTGATATTAAACTGGAGGCCGTGTTGTATCGGGGAGATGATGAAGAGCCTTACCGTATTGACGGGGTGTTGATAGTATCTTCCATTGACTATGACGATCTTGCTGGTGTGCTTCACTATGCGATAACGCCACCTGAACTTCTCAACGGCAATATGGAATATTCATCCATCTGGCAATTTACCGGGGTCAACTTTAGCGGGAATTATACTGACGTTACGTCCCGTTCGCCGGTGCTCTCGTATGAGATGAAGCAGGGGCCGGGTAATTACTCAGGTACTGGCGATTTTGGAGCAGCCTACCAGTATGTCAATGGTTCACCGAAAGGTCTGGCATTGCTCGTATTTGATGTGAAGGATTCTATTACTTCGAACAGGCCGGGTTATCATACTAAGCAGGTGTTGTTGAACGACAGGGTTGTGTGGGAAGATGACGCTGCGGGCAATGAGGGCTGGGAACATGTTGAGGTCCCGGTCATGCTGCTGAGGAATAACCGGATCGAACTGAAGGTACGGGAACTGCAGGGAAATCCTGACAGGGTACAGGTATGGTGGGATGATGTGGCGTTTGCGTCTTTCTTTGACCGGAATTTAAGTGGTGTCAAAACAGGGGGCTCCGGCAGCGAGCTTGAGATCCGGGGGAATGTGCTTTCTACAAAGGCGGGTCAAACGGTCACAATATCGAGCGGGGATTATACTGACCTTTATTCAACCGAAGACCTTTCCTTCCATTTCACCAGTGATGGCGCTGTGGGCGTGGGAGATGCTATCTATAATACTACCCGTGCCAGTTCCGGTAGTATCTGGTATAAGGGTGAGAAATACTATTCTGTCAATCCCTTGAAAGCTGATACGTTGACCGACATTATCATAAACAGCGCGTCGAAGACCATGAAAACAGGTGATACCTGGGCACTTGAGAATGGTTACAATATAACGATATTATCTATCAATGGTTTTGATGGTTCTGCTGTCCTGGAGTTGCGGAGAAATGGTCTTGTGATCACTACGGAAACACTGTCGTTCGATGAGATATTCGAATACAGGACAACAGCAGCAGGGATAAACAATTACAAAATGCTTACCTTTAAGGTAGGGAGTGTATCACCTGAAAGTGTCAGGATAACAAACCTGTATCTCTATTCAGATGCTCCCCGCCAGGTCAGTATCGGTGACAGGTATGGTGAATTCCAGGTGGACGACATCCAGGCCGACCGCATTATCTTTACAAACCCGGCCACTATTGAGTTCACGAATCCCACCAGTCTTCTGGACAACAGGGTTCGGTTCAAGGTTGCAGATGATAGGGAGAGGGCGTATGCCTATACTATTAAGACAAAACCAGGGACGTACAGGGTGAAAGGTTCGTCATACAATGTCGGAGCGGGACATTGGATGAACCTGAGTGGTGAGAACTTCAGGCCTTTTGGGTATGACCTGGATTCAGGAACATCCTATGAAGCTTTGAACATGTACTTTACCAATGATAACTATGTCAAGATAGGCGATGCTACGTACCGGGCGACCCTCAGCAGTGGAGAGATTGGATTTTTAGGAGGGGTATATGCACCGGTCGGCAAAAACAAGGTCGATCTGCTGAGCCGGATATTGGTACATGATGACGAGAAGTCGCTACGGCTCAGGGAACCTTATTTGTTAAAGGATGGGTATATCCTGACATTCTGGGATATCACCAATGATGGTGCGCTGCTGGAACTTACCAAAAACGGGGTGATGGTTGATTCGAACATCTTTCCACAAGGGCGAACGGTTGCATTTACGAGTGTGTTTGGTAATGAAAAAATTACCTTCTTTGAATGCAAGATAGAATCAATTATCGGGGAGAGGATATTATTGAAGGACATCAGGCAATATTCACAAACTCCGGTGCAGCTTTCTCTTGGGAAACGTTACGGTGATTTTAAGGTAACTGAGATGACCGGGAATGGGGTCGTTATGGAGAATGCCGAGCCAATAACCATTGATGATGAATATACGTTACTGGATAACTGGATACGGTTCGATGTGAGCGGGACCAGTGCAACTCCTTATGTGGAAGTCATACTGCAATGAAAGATAGATTATGTATTTTTTATTCCCTTACGTCGTGTCATTTCATTTAATATATACAACAATATTCCGGCAACGATGGTAAAGATGATCCAGCCCAGGTGGGTATGGACGAACATCATGGTCTCACTCCCATACGAAAATCCTACTAAGTAGAGTACGAGGATCCTGAATATGTTGGAAGTGTATGCAACGATTGCCGTGATGAAAAGAATTATATAGATGTGGCTGTTGTTGAACTTCTCCAGTTTTGTGTAACCCATAATGATGCCGATGAGCATGAACATGGAATAGAGGCCGGAACAGGGGCCTCCGATGACAACGCTCATCTCTTCCACGCCTGCCATGCGGACGGTCTCGGTGCCGATAACCTCGATGGGGACTTGCAGGATGTGCAGGATGGATACAACCGGGAGCAGGACGAAATAGTGGTCGAAGATATGGGTGAAATTGATGTTGAGACGACCGAACAGGCTGAAGAATACCAGGAATAGTACGAGGAAGGTGGCTGACATGTATGCAGTGAAGGTTCCCATTCTGCGCAGTTCATTATTATTGGTGCCGTAAGCTATCAGGGAGCCGCCAAAGAGGAATGTCATGATGTCGAGGGTGCCCAGCCGGCTTTGGGATGATATGTTAAAGACGATATCGCTCAGTACGATGCCCAGGCCGAGCAACATGAGCATTTTGTGGTCACTTTTAACCTCATCATCCAAATTGCCGAGTTTGATCTTTGAAAT